>CAZRNP010000097.1:0-1569 GCA_964601485.1 uncultured archaeon | reverse complement strand
GCTTGAAGAAAAGAATTGATTTTGATCTTTACACGTTTTCAATCGGCTTTCAAGGTCAGTCCTATTAGTTTCTAATACTTTGACATAACTACCTGTTGTGTAATTGAAATAAGAAAGAGTGGCTATAGTTATTATCAGGATTAAAGAGATAATCAATGGTTTATTGATACTTGGTTTATTGTAATTAGTACTCCATGAATTATTTTTCCATCCCATTCTTACACCTTAATTCTTAAAACAGTTATTTGGCTATCTTCTTTTCTCTGAATGAAAGCCTGACTTCCGGGATGGTTGGGGGTGTGTTTATTATGTCTATCGTGTTCTCTACAGCCCTTAACCCTTTTAACGTAAGGACATAAGAACTACTCTTTTTTGTTATGAATCCTCCGTCCATCAGTTGTTTTAGGTGTTTGTAGACTTCACTGCTACCTATGGGAATACCCATTCTTTCAAAGTATTTGGTCATCACAGTGTAACCCATCGGTTCATTCTTGAGGATGAATAGCAATAATAATCGTTTTCCAGAAGCAAAGGCTTGACTCACATCAAAAATATCTTGGATAGTTTGGGGCTTCATATTAATTACCATTTAGTGAATAAAGTTTTTAAGCTTGAAGTAGAAAAGGATTTATACTTTAATTTTGGTGCTTTCCACCCCTTTCCATAAGTATATTGGCCTTTACTGTTATCAAACTCGAACCTTACTTTAAATATTTTTAACAAAATTATAATGATGATTATTATGATGATTATTGCAATAGGGATTGAATAAGCACTGATAACAGCATAAAAACCTGTTAATGGGGATGGTTCTTCTTCAGGAATTGTCGTGGTTGTTGTTTCTATTGTCGTGGTTTCTTCAGGTGTAGTAATGGTTGTTGTTGCCACGATTCTCTCTTTAAACATTAAAGTGAATGCTTTCTCGAATGTTTTTTTCCCATCTTCTGAATCTGCTGAGGCTTTAAGTTTGACGTAGAATGTATAGATGTTGGCATCCTCTGGTACGGTGATTTCTATTGAAACACCCCTTGATTCTTCCTGATCTATTCTACTGTATTCAGTCGGTGAAATACTATACCAAGATGGACTAAGACCCTCAGATTCTAAGCTAAATTTGATGTCTGTAAGACCATAAGATAAATAACTCTTAAACCGACCAGACAATTTTATTTTATCGCCTATATCTGCCTCGACTTTATCTGGGAAACCGATGAAAGAGGCGTTTCCAGAATAATATCCTCCACTACTGGACCCAACAGATACAGGACGAGCTGCTACTGATATACTCGTGGATTTCTTGTTGTTGTCTTCGTTCGATTCTGATACGTTGTTACCAGAGTCAGCGATTATTTCTATAGTATGAGAGCCTTTCTGGGCATTATACCAGATGAATTCTAAGTCTGTTGATTCATTAGCTGCTAGAGAAATGGTCTTACTGGATGAAAAGTTACCATCTAGTTTAAATTCCACGATGAAATGAGTGGCGTTGTATTCACCTGTGTTTTTGATGTTTGTATTGACTTTTATGTCGTCTCCTTCTGTTGGAGAAGTGGAAATAATAGATATGGA
>CAZRNP010000096.1:0-1625 GCA_964601485.1 uncultured archaeon | reverse complement strand
GAATGTTCACAATTAATCCCTTGAGAATTTAACAACTCAAATGCCTCTTCAATCGCTTCTTCACCGACGATGAAAATGTTTGAGCCTTTTCCAATATAACCGAATTTTTTGTAAAAGTTAAGCCATTGTTCATTCAGTTGAGTGAAAGGAAGATGCGGTGAATACAACATGTATGCTTTAGTTTTAGGCCGGTTTACAGTTGCGCCGATTACGTTACATTTTCTTAACTGGTTTATATCTACTTTCAACCTAGGATCATTCTTACCCACTTTCCACAACTCTTCTTTTATGATGTTGCATATGTTCTCGAAAAGAGAACCAGTTCCAAAAGGTACGAGTATATAATCTGGAGCTTGATTTATTGCTTCAAAAGACATCCAATCGTAAAAAATTGTATGCGGGTCTAAAGCCTCATTAGAGGTAATATCAAAACCATTTTCATTCTCGGTCAATTCTAAAATTTCTTTGAAGTTTAGGGGTTTTCTAGATAGGTCTGTTATGTAGATTTCGCAATAGATTTTTTTCAAATAATTAAGAATTTTGAGCGGTGTGTCATCGTCTACCAGGGTTTTCGGCCTTGGTAAGCCATACTTTTCAAGAAAATAAGACAATGCAATAGCAGCGTTACCAGAACTAATTATAGAAAATTGTGGCAAAGGTCCCTTTACTAAGCCCATTTTCTTTGCTATTAAAAAATTCTTGTACTGACAAACGATTTCCCATGCCATTCTATCTTTATGAGTTCCAGTTGGGTTGACACTGTCGTCTTTAACAAAAACATTTTTGAAACCGTTAACTTCAATTTTTTTAGTTGGTGTTGCTGGAAATTTAGGGTTATCAGGTGGAAACTCTGGACGTAAAGGATCATTATCAGAACCAATTTTTATTGACTTAAGTATTTCTTCCTCTTCTTTTGTTAAGAATGATTTCATTTATTTTCACTGTTTATATTTTCAAGCGGTGTAGTTTTTAATTGATTTTGTATCTCTTTCAAACTTTTACCGAAATATCTTTCAAACTCTTTCGTCGTGTTAATCAATTTTGTCCTACCTGCTTTTTCGGTCCTTATTAGGCCTTTCTTCTCCAGACTTTTTATGTAGTTGTAGGCTTTATTGCCCTGTATTTTAATTATCTCTGATTGAGTGACTGGTTGACGCAGAGCAACGATGCTTAAAGTTCTCAAAGCTCCTTTAGATACGTCAGAATATGTTGTCAGGCTAGAAACTTTCTCCAAAAATTTATCCTTGACTTGGAACTGGTAGCCTTCTGGGGTCATGACTAGTTGTATGCCATGAGAATCTACTTCAAGCTCTTTCCTTATTTCTTCAACTATTTCGTTCAACTCTTTAGCAGGAATATCAGAAATTTTTGAGATTTTATCGAGGGTTAAAGGAGTTTCAGACACAAACAAAGCCGCTTCTACTATAGCCTTCTTATCGTTCAATCGAACACCTATTATATATTGGATATATGTTTTTATAAAAATCCTAGTAAATTTAAACTCTTAAAAGAAAAATTATTATTAGTGTTAGAATGCTCGACATAAAACTTATCCGTGAAAACCCAGAAATCGTAAAGAAAGATTTGAAAAAAAGAAGGGATGAAGAAAAGATAAAATGGGTAGA
>CAZRNP010000095.1:0-1839 GCA_964601485.1 uncultured archaeon | reverse complement strand
CTCTCTATTTTCTTGACAGGCAGGTACAATTTTTCATCTTTAGCTGACTTGTACAACAATTCATATTCTTTAGGAGTAACCTCTTTTCTGGACAGATGAATGAATGAGCATGGGAACGCATATCTTAGAAAAAATATTTCTGACTTCATATTAGAATATTGACTTCAAAAAAATAAATCGTTCTTCAAACAGGATGTAAAACCTCACTCTTAGTCCTTGAAACAACATAGGCTCCTATCAGAATCAAGGCCGAACCAATCAACTGCAATATAGGAACTGGTTCATCTAGGATTACCATGCCTAAAAACAACGATATAACAGGTGATAATAAAAGTAAAGTCGCTGCTTTTGATACGTTTATGAACTTTATACTGAAGTACCATAGGAATACATAATAGAACAGTACGATCGTTGATATGTAGATGTTGAAAATTTGTACTGGCGTCAACTGATACAGTAGGTAAACCTTATCCCACAAAACTGCGATTGCAAACAGGATCATCGCCCCGAAGAACATTCTAGCAAAAGTTACAACAAAAACAGACTCTTTTTTAATCATCGTATGTTTTACAATAATACTTTCAAAAGCCCATAGAACCGTGGCAAGAATAATTAATAAATCTCCTTTTGCTGGGTTAGACCATAAAATTGAATAATCTATTTGAGATGATGTCAGTATAATTAAACCAATGAACATTGCAATTAAAGCAAAGACCTGTTTCTTTGTTATTTTTTCTTTTAGGAATAGGAATGCAAACACAATGACATAAATTGGTAAAGTTTTTTGTAGAAAAGCAGCTCTTCCACCAGTCGTTAATTTAAGGCCTGTGAAGAAAAGTAAAAATGGAATAGAACCACCTATTAAGCCTATAGCTATTAGATATTTCCAAGAAACTTTCTTGAATTTTTTATACTTGAAACCGCATTCAACCGAAGATATTATTAGGCAAACTATGCCGATGAACAAAGCTCTGATGGCTGTGAATATGGTGGGGTCTAAATCTACTATGAAAATCTTGTTAATAATGATTGAGAAACCACTAACTACTGCTGCTAAAACAGCTAGCAAAGTTCCAAAGAATTCTTTTTTCATAAAAAAACTATGATTTACTAACAAATAAAATTAACACTTTTAACCTTTGATTTATTAATGTTTTATATGAAAATGATCAAACAGGGCGCAGAAGCGAAGTTATTTTTAGATAAACAAGACGATCAAAACGTTATAATTAAAGACAGGGTTAAAAAATACTATAGGATAGAGAAAATCGATGAGAAAGTTAGAAAGCTGAGAACAACACAAGAGTACAACCTTTTATCTGCAGCTAGGAGAGCTAACGTACCTACTCCAAGAATTTTTGGAATTGATAAAAAAAATTATAAAATTATCATGGAATACGTGGATGGTGTAAGAATAAAAGAATTGTTAAATGAACTAGATAAGAAAAAAATAGAAACAATTTCTTTTGAAATAGGCAAATTAGTTGGAAAACTCCATTCTGCTGGCATAATACATGGCGACCTTACTACTTCGAACATGATATTATGGGATGAAAAAATCCATTTTATTGACTTTGGACTAGGCTTCTTCTCGAGAAAAATAGAAGATCAAGGTACAGACTTGAGGTTATTGTATGAAGCCTTGAAATCAACACATTTTAAAATCATTAATCCCTGTTGGGAAAAGATCATCGAAGGGTATAAAAAAGAATACTCAAAATCCAATGAAGTAATAGAAAAAATCGAAGAAATTAAAAAACGAGCTAGGTACATGAAAAGATAACTAAAATATTTCAAAAGAAACCCTTAAGTATATTTATGTTAAAATAAAAGGGTGTT
>CAZRNP010000094.1:0-2066 GCA_964601485.1 uncultured archaeon | reverse complement strand
AATCTTGTTTAATTCCCTCTTTAACGAATGGTGTAACACTTGCTCTAGTTCTTGGATAAACTTGACGAAGAAGAGAACCTTCAGTGTTTGCAAATATTTTTTCAACTGAAGAATCCAAATATATTACTCTAACGTTATTAATTCTTTCATCTAGTCCTGTAGTTAGCTTATGTGCATTTCTAACAACATCTAATTTTTCTTCTATTGAAATATGACTTGGATTAACTTTGACAGGAATTTCTTCATCAATTTTCCATGGATGATATGTTTCCATTTTAACAGGGTTTGGATTGGTAGGTGAGAAATTAGCAACTTTTTTAGCTTTATCTAATATTAATGCTTTTTCTAAATCACAAACACCTACTTCTCTCCATTCTCCACCCCTATAAGCTCTTAATACAACTCCAGCAAGAGACGGTGGTGCTGTTATCTGTTCTTCAGCTTTATCCTTAGAAATTCTAATACCCCAAGTTCTCTCGAATGACGCGTCTCCATACTCAACTCCATTTTTTTGCATGATTACTACTGCTGATTCAAGTAAATCTTTAACTAATTCTGAAGATAAATCAGAAGGTGTACCAGTAGAGTCATTTAAATTAAAAAGAAGTGTCTCATATACCATACAAACATATTCTACTATTAAGAATTTAAGAGTAATTTTTCTATTTCATAGAAAATCATTTCTTCTTCAGACAAATAGGTAGAACAGTCTTTCCATGAGTTTCATTCAACACTTCTGCTATCGCCAGGTAGAAAGCACTAAAACCACAAACAATTCCTTCCAGTCCTGCAATCGTCTTTATCATAGCAATACCAGTCACATCAGACAATGACAACAAGAAGAACAATATTGCTAAACTAGCGAAAACAAACTGTAAAGCTACATTAGTCTTAGAAGTACCAAAGAACATTAATAATGTGAACAATCCCCACATGAACAAATAGGATGCCATAGCGATATTAGAAGGTTTTGTACCCCATATACCGATCTGTGGGAAGACTAAAAGAGCGACTAGAGTAAGCCAGAATAAACCATAAGAAATGAATGCTGTCATGCCAAACGTATTTCCTTTCTTAAACTCCATAATACCTGCTATTATCTGGGCTATCCCACCGTAGAAAATTCCCATCGATAGTATCATGCTATCAAGAGGGAAAAAACCAGCATTGTGTAAATTCAACAGAATAGTCGTTACGCCAAAACCTAACAACCCTAATGGTGCGGGATTGGCTAATTTTTCTTCTGACATAACACTATTTTTTCACTCTTATGTATAAAAAGTTAATCTAGAAATAAAAATACTACTGGAGTACCTTTTTTAGATCCTGGTTCTTTATCATGTAAATCATACATCATATCTAAATCATCTAAACCAGTAAGATCTCCAGATTTTAACTTCTCATATGCAGCTAAATAACCTTGAGCACTATTTTCATACTTGCCTTTGAGTTCATTGAATACTTTTAATTCACTTTCACCAAGATTTTCTTCAGCTAACGCATATGCTACAAAAGCTTTTGTAACTAAAGAATCAGCACTAAATGCTGCAATCGCGCCTCTTGCAACGTTTGAACTATCAAGAATTCCACAAGGTGGACTGTATGATTTTGAATTATTCTTAACCCTTCTTGCTTCCCTCAATAAAACGTCACCCAAATCTATCAATTTTTGTGGTTTGTTTGCAATGTAATAAGCAGCAATAGAAATATCGTATAATTTATCTCCAAGTAGAAGATCCCCAAAACATTCTGCTACCTCTGATTTAATTTCCTCAGGAAGACCCATTATTTCTTCTAATCCTTTATACGCTCCCCTTTCCGTTTTAATTTTTTTAGCTCTTTCCATGTCTTAAATAGTCTGATGTTAAATATTTAAACTTCATAGAATGCTAAAACTTCTATTCAAAATTAATCGGCCCACTTTCCTTTCCCAGTGTTAACTATTAAGTATTTCTTGTCTTTTGGTAGGTAATTTTTATTCTCTAACAGATATGCAAGTCCTGCTGCACCAGAATGTTCACAATTAATCCCTTGAGAATTTAACAACTCAAATGCCTCTTCAATCG
>CAZRNP010000093.1:0-2104 GCA_964601485.1 uncultured archaeon | reverse complement strand
TCAGAAACCGTATACCAATAATTTGATTCTGGGTCTTTCCTGCCTATTAAAATATATCCATCCGTGCAATTATCAGAAGTCAACCTAAAAATTATAGTCGGCATTTCTCCATTATTAGGATGATTAACATCTGTTTCTGTTCTATAAACTCGATAAAGTTTACTTCGATACTCTATCGTACCTATCCAATCATATTCTAATGTAGTAGGAATTCGGAATTTTTCTTTTTTTCTTCTGTTAAAAAACATAATTCAATTGTGATGTTAATATATTTAAAACCGTTATCTAAACCTTCAGAAAAAATCGATAAAATCAATTCATTAATGCCTTTTTTCAGCAATAAACGTGTTTACCAATTTATATGAAAACTATAGAACCAAATAAACATGAACGAATCGGAGAGAAAATTTTTATTCGAATTGCTCGCACAAGATGAAGAATTATATAACAGAATGGTCTATCTCTTTAAGGAGATTTATCGTAAAGATTTTTTAGTCTTGGAAAAGGGAAAAGAAGAAGGTTTGAAGTATCCTTTGAAATACATGCCAAAATCAGTTGTTCTATCTGGAGCCATGGCAAAAATACAAGGTTTTGCTAAAAAATATCAAATAGATCCAAATGGAGTTCTTTTAGCATTTAACGTTTTCTGTGAGGGGGTTGCTCTACCTAAATACTTGAGGGGTAGGGAAAAGTCAGAAAAAAGAAAAAGAGAATATACGGAATAAAGTTTAAAAATTATTTCATTTTCATGACTACTTTCCTAAACAATTTTCTCGTACATCCAGAACAAAGGTTTCCACCATATGGTCTCTCAGGCCTTCTGCTTGACTTTGGCAACTTCCTCATCTCAGAAGGAATAACTCTAGGCACACCAGATAAAGGTTTCTTACAGATATTACATTTCGCTACATTCGTTTTTTCAGCTTTGTAATGTGTCACTAGCCTGTTACCAGGAGTTCTCACTCTTCTTTTCTTTACACTCCTAGTCCTAAACATTCGTTGAACCATTCAAACACCCAGTATTTTTTTAGTGATTAAGCTTATGACAAAAGTTGAAATAAAATACCACCAGAACCAGTCCAACTTGATTCCTCCGACAGGTTCAGGGAAAATATTAGGTAAAGTTGCAACAACCTTACCATCATAAGAGCTCCTTACAACTGGAAGTATGAGGATAACGAGCACGAGTGAAACCATCATCGGTTTTAGGGTTAATCTCATGTACTCAGAATTAATCTTCATCAATTCAGCCAAGTATTCATTCGTCTTTTTCTTGTCGCCACTTTTTTGTGTTTCTAGCATCTCAGCTCTTATATCCTGCATCCTTTTCTTCACTTCTTTTGCTTTCTCAGTACCCAAGACTTTCCAGTTGACTATGCTCATCATTATGCTGATGAATGCCCCGATTAAAAATATCATGAATATCGGACTTATCCCAAACGTTGACAGATCCATCATTCTTCACCCATTACTTTTCTTACTAAAGGATGTGCTCCTTCGAGTCTTTCAGTCTTTAATTGTTCATAGAAACTATAAATAATCGTCACAAGCAACAGGATACCCGTTCCTGTACCGAGAGCATCGGTAAAATCAGCTAAAGAAGCAAGTAAGCCTATTGTCGCTCCGCCTAAAACAGCAAGAGCTGGAATGTATTTATTCAAGACATCTTTTATGACTTGGGGACTGCTCCTGTATCCCGGTATTTGCATGCCGATGGACGATATCTGGTCAGCAACACTCTCGGCATCCATGCCTGAAGTGTTAATCCAGAAGACTGAAAATATGATAGAGCATCCTATCATGAAAGCCATGTAAATCAAGGCATGCAGAATAAGCTGTGAGTTTACTCCAGAGAATAAACTAAATATGAAACCACTGGGAGCAGACAGGTAATAGATAATTCCGCTGATAGGCTTACTCCCGCCGCCAGTCTGTTGAAGAACACACCCTAGAATGCTGCATTTAGTGTTCGGGTCGTTGGGTAGGGGCTTTGCCATCATTCCACTGAATAACTGGAAGTTTGCTAACAAGGCTGCGGTGAGGATGACTGGTATGTTGCTGGTGTACAAGAGTTTGAGTGACCATCTCCTCCCGAACCCCCTTA
>CAZRNP010000092.1:0-2163 GCA_964601485.1 uncultured archaeon | reverse complement strand
TTACTGACCTTTCTGTCGCTGAGGGTCAAAAAGGTCACCAGCGACAACCACTTTCGAGGTCAACATCATGACAAAGACACTTAACGATTTCATCAAAACCCCCGAGAACAAACCCAAAATGGTTACTTGTAAGTGTGGATCCATTTACTCTTCGATTTTGAAATATTGTCCCAAGTGCAAGTTGAGAATTGAAACACCAGAACAGATAGAGAACTGGAGAAAGATTTAAATGAAAACTAAAAGAACCAAAAAGCAAATAAACCCAATCTTAATGGAACATGACGTTAAATTAGCTCGGTTTGAATTACTACTCATGGACAGCTATACGAGGACATATAAAAAACTCAGAAAAACCATCCCATCGTACATAGGTTGAAAAAAATGAAACACGGATGTGAACTTTGCAAATTACCGATAAGAAAATGTGGACACTTAAGAAGGGTTTTACTAAATGGTATCCTCTTCCATGCCTGTGAAGGATGCAAAATCAAGCTCATGAATCCACAGCTCATGATGAGTAAACTATCTAGAAAAGATATCCTAGAAAAAGTATCAAGTGGGGTGAAACGATGACAATAATCAGTAAATTGTTCAAGAAAAAACCTAAAGTTGATGATAATATAGTCGTTGAGCTACCCCCAATCAATACAAACATACTACCTGAACACAAAGATGAAACTATACTTGAAACTAAAGAAGATATTGAAAGTAAAACCACATCAAAAAGAGATGTAGCTTACTCCATAATCACGAATAGGAGGTTGAAGATATTGAAAGTATTGAGGAATAGGCAGTTAAAACATTCCCAGATAGAGAGAGTAGTTGGTTTGACTCATAGTAGTTGTCACAGGCAGTTAAAGATTCTGATGGGTTTTGGGTACATAAACAGAATAGAGATGGAAGTACCAACTATCGCCAAGAGATCACTTTGTTACGATATAAAGACAAAGAAAATGAAAGTAGGCAAGACTGCATACTTCTATGACTTGACAAAGAAGGGGATAGATGCTTTAGACTATTGGGACGTGGTTAAATGACAAGACATTTACAATGTAGAAAATGCAATAAAACTTTTTGGGGCAAATATGGACAAAAATATTGTTCTGATTGTCAAGAATATTCATTCCCTTTAGGTTCATTCTGTAAAATGTGTGGTGAAAACGATAGAAGATGTTTAGCAAAACATCATATAAACAATAATCATGGCAATAATGAAAGTAATAATTTATTGATTGTTTGTTTTAATTGTCATAGAAAATTACATTTAGCTAAAATAAATGAAGCATTTGAAACCTTAGATGGAATAGAAATTCCAATACCATTACAGAGACAAAGACAGTTAGATAGAGAATATGGTTGATTAAATGAGCAAGGCTAAATTGAATAAAGAAAAGACAATAAAGATAAGTGAGATAACTGATAGAGAGATCGAAGAATATTGTAAAAAATATTGTAAAAAAAAGGCTGGTTCAAAATGAGGTACAAAAGATTAAAGGCAAATGCCTCGATACAACATATTGAACTTCTGCTCGAGGAGGTTTCGGACCTAGATAAACAGTTGAAGAATAATGAGATTTCTCAGGAAGAGCATGACAAGGGAATTGAACGCATAAGAAATGAAATAGATGGCATCAAGAAAGACATCAACAAGCTTCAACGATTAGGAGAGTTTGGATAGAATGTATGGCTACGCTAACAGGGATTATTTAGAAGATGTGAATAAAAGGTATCCTAGAATCAGGATTAGTGCCGATCTCAAAAGTACGATTGAAGATTTGCAGACACAAATGGGATTCAATACAAAAGAAAAAGCCTTGTGGGAACTGATCCATTTCTGGAGAAAGGCACATCCTAAATATATACAGCAACAACCAGAAACTACTTTGCCAGTTGTTTAATTTTTTTTATTTTTTATCTTAGTATGATATATGTGTTACCCTACTCCACCCCCCAACATTTTTTATCTTTTTCACATGGTATAATATATGTAGGAGACACTCCACCCCACCATTATTTTTTCATCTTTCTAAATTGTGACCACTTATGATTTTGTCGATTGAAGTTTCGATGGATACATCCTAACCATACACTGTTATATTAAATTTACGCATAAACACAGGATGATAGTAGATAGATTATGTACCCATCGACACCACATATAAT
>CAZRNP010000091.1:0-2553 GCA_964601485.1 uncultured archaeon | reverse complement strand
CACCAACAAACAATACAAGACCGAGACCGATAGGGAAAACACTTTCATTAGCCATAATTTTTATTTTACTCATAAATTTAAAAATCATTCTTTTTGATTCCAATCGTAGATTTTAACAATATAACACATTCTCCAACTAATATCCAGAAAAGTATTGCTGTAATCAAATACACCAAATAATATGGAATAGATGCTATGATATCAAGGTTATCGGGTTGAAGAATCATTTCTGTGTCTTTATCAAGGAATATATTTTTTGTATCAGAGAACTTCAGAAATCCGTCTTTTACAGCGACAATCCTATAATTAGCAACACCCAGCTTAAACACACATTTTTCATTAGGTTTGACTGTGCACGTATTCGCTATTAAGTCATCTTTTTTATATGAATAGCTGACAACTGCCACACTGACGTTTTTTGTAGAATCATGTTGTTCTTTAATAAAGATTGTAAGTTTGTTTATTTTTGTATCATTATATCTGTCAGTCACATCTTCTTCAGTTCCATTCGGATAAATAGCAAAAACATACGATATGTTCAACTTTCTGCCCACTCCGAACTGGGACAAATTCACATCGTATGCATTATCAGAAGGATTGACCGCTATCCAAGAATCATTTATCCAGACTTCATCCCAGTTATGGTCTTCTCCATGATTGTGTATGCTTCTTGTCGTTATGTTGATAGAGTTGGCAAGCTCTGCGAATAATAAAGCATGCTCTTCGCAAGCACCGCATCTGCTCGTGATAATCCAAGAAGGATTTTCATGGCTCACCAATCTCACACATAAATATGGCGGAGAAATCACTAAACATAAGTTATTACTCCCAAAGAACCCACAAAATGAATTGCTTCCCCAAACTCCTACCATAATCTTTTTTTCCCACGACATTATTTTCTTGACAGCTTCTTCTTTGGATGAATAGTTTCCAGCTATGCCACTTGCTATTGTTGACAATCTTTTCTCATTAATCTCTGAATAGTGCTTTATTATGTAAGGTGAATAGACTGGAAACAAAAAATAAACCAAGATAAAAAACAGCGACACAATGCTTGACGCATCCTTTAAAAGAATCCAATTTTTTATAGAGATTAAATAAACGTTCGATTTCAACTTTATTATTATTTCAGTTGTTTTCATACGATAAAGTAAATGCTTTGAATACTTTTAAAACCGTCTCATGTCATCCACTGGAGTTTAGATTAAAGTCAGGACTTTTACAATTTCATGGACTCGGAACTTGTTGCTCTGGTAAAAGAAAAAGTAAAAGGTTATTTTCTACCTATACCATGCTCAAACTGCGTATTGCATTTTTCATTTGTGCATAGATAGAGATATTGATGACCTTCAACTTTCTCAGCTTTAGATCCACATTCGGGACATTTTACAGTTTCTTCTGAACTTCCGATAACAGCAAATGATGGTTTTCCTTTATTTTTTGTCATAGTTTATTTTATGCCAAGTGTTGTTATTTAAAGGTTTTATCATACTAAAAAAATTAAGTTTAATTACGTTCGTAATTAAAATAAAAATAGAATAGAATGAAAGAAAAGATTTCCACTTTCGATAAGGGCTTGGGTTTTGAACTGAAGATTGCTGAATTATTTCAAAATAAAGGTTACGATGTTGTTCACAATACAAAGGTGAAGGGAAGGTCTGGTGCTGAACATCAGATAGATGTTCTTTTAAAATATAGGTCACCTTTGCATACTTCCACGATTGTTGTAGAAGCAAAGTCATACGAGATGCCAGTAGATAAGGATAGAGTCATGAAGCTGATTCAGATAGTTGACGACATAGGTGCAGACCGTGGAATAATAATAACAACCAGTAGTTACACTCCAAGTGCTATAAAGACAGCAGAAAAAAGGAACATTGAACTGTAGAATAGGGACAAGTTAGCTGGGCTCATCGGAGAGATACAGCTTTCTGCATCCAAGAAAGGCATTCCGCATGAGATAGCAACTAAACTCTTGTGTATACAGCCAAAACTGACCGAGAAAGATGCAAATGGCTATGCCATGGAACAAATAGAAAAGTTAAGGAAGGGTGGATTTCTTGGTTTTGGCAAAAGGAACGAGAAGTTAGAAGAAATAGAACTGGCTTTCTATCCCCATTACGAATTGGAGTTGCAAACAACTGTTGCTGAAAAGCAGAAGACTGGACTGCTTAGTAGCAGAGTCGTGGAAAAGACTGTTATCACGAAGGTGAGTGTGGATGCGATTAACGGTGCAATAGCTGTTGTCGAAGATGGAATAAAAATATCTTATCCCTTTGCTTATCTCACACAGCTCGATGATGAAGAAATACAAATAATTAAGAATGTCCCACAAACTTTTAACGTGAACACAGTTCTTGCATTGGGTTTCTCAGAAAGCAAGGCAAGAAAAATAATCAGAAGTCTTGTGGGGAAAGGAATTATTGGAGAATCAAACACAAGACCAATTTATTATACGTTGAGAGTAGGTTTTCCAAGTTCTCCGACAGAATTTAAATCACTTACTCAAACTTATACCAACATGAAAGAATTGAACCCAAAGGATGATACTCT
>CAZRNP010000090.1:0-2668 GCA_964601485.1 uncultured archaeon | reverse complement strand
CGAGAAAATTGTTGTATTTTAGGATGCCAAGGACTGGGCTGATTAAAATTAAGCCAACGATAAACATGATTTTGTGGTATGGTACATGAAATTTTCTTTCTATTTCCCATGATACTAGGAGTGTAAGGAACGTTATGCCAAAAGTGAGAAAGTAAATTCCTGGTGTCACGAAAAAATACCCAGAAATAATGTTTGCGTCTTCTAAGATTCTTGTTGAGCTGCCGAATATAACAAAGGGTGTTACTGCTAATGCTAGTTTTTCATCAATTTTTATTTGCAATTTTTTCAGTATTTTGTAAATGATAAAAACAAAAATAATTAGGATTAACCCATAAAAGGTTGTATTAACTGGATTATAACCAGCGTTATCAACAAAATATTGATTAAACCAATCTTGAACAATCATGAAAAGAATTTAGAGAATTAGATATAAATTCACTTGAAGAAAATAATCTAGTGAGAAAATGTTTACGAATTTACCACTGTCTTATTCTGTTGTTGCTGGAATGATGGCATGTTTTTTATTCATCCTAGGAATTTTTTTAGAAAAAGAAAAAAAGAGATCTAAAATACTGCTGGTTTGGGCGTGTTTATTCTTGGCGATTTCATTCGCTGGCTTAGAATCAGCTTTTTATGCTGAAGGATATAACATCTTTGAATCAGTGTTGAAATTAGATTTTCCCTTGGTCGCTTATTTCGCCATTTGGTTTGCGTTCATAATATGGTTATTCGAGTCTAGAAAGGAGAGAAAAATCTGGGTTATCCTGCTCATATTGTTGATAATAACTGTTTTAATAGCCATGAATTGTATGGATTGTATTAAAGTGTAAAACTTTTAACTACAGGATCCAAATTATATTCCAAGTAAAATTATGGTGATTTGATAATGAAAAATCTTTTACCTTTATTAATCTTAATTGCTGTCGTCGCTTTTTCAGGGTGTATGAGTCAACCACCAACTACTCAAATAGCTTGTAAGGGTGCTGGTGCTACTGATGGTATAGCGATAACTGATTTTTCATTTGATTATGCACCCAATGCTGGAGAAAGTACAGGTTTAACCCTCGAAGTTCAAAACAATGGTGGTGATACTGGAACACTGTTGGGGGTTGATGTTTTTGGGCCTGAAACTAATATTGGTGAAGCAACAGATTTTAAATGGGGCGCATCAGAGTCCTTAACACAAACTTTGAATGAAGAATTAGAGGCACCCGACCCTGAAATTAGTATGACGGGTGGTTCATGGCCAAAAGTCTGGACTTTAACTGCACCAAAAAGTCTTGTAACAGACACAGAGTATACGTTCAACGCTAGAGTTAAATATAGGTATACGACGACTTTTACAGCCGTATTAACAATCATGAAATCTGAATATCTAAGATCATTGTCATCAGATGATAGAAAAAGTTTGATAGATTCTGGTGGTCTTTCTCAACAATGTTCTAGCGGCGGTCCTTTATCAGTTTCAGGTACATCAAGTACACATTTTGTCGACCCTAGTGGAGAAAAAACAATAAGGTTCAAGATTGATAATGTCGGTAATGGATACCCGTACTGTGTCTCGAGTGAAGATGATTGTGGTAATACCCTAGATCCAGGTGCCACTATGTACCATGTAAAAGTTAAAAGCCCAGAGGGGGGATACCTTACAAATTGTGAATCAGATAAGATATTGAGTAAAGGGAAGAGTGTAGTATTCTCTTGTAAGTTTAATGCACCAGAATTCACGAATAAACTAGACATCACATTCTCGATACCCATAACGTACGACTACTATGTAGATTCGGCAGCTCCTGTAACAGTAAAAAAATCTCTTAAATAATGGGCTCACCCGGAGTTGAACCGGACTCTCAACCGTGTGAGGGTCGTGTCCTACCGATAGACTATGAGCCCTAAAAATCGATTAATCTTTTCTGGGCATGGATTTTTAATTTTTTTTGTTTTTCTTCATGTTTCTTAAATTCTTCTTCATCAAAAACAGGTCTGCCATAAACACCGTCGTAACCAGCGATGTACTTCACTCTTCCTTCTCTAACTTTTATTATGGCATCAGCAACTTTTTCATTCGTTACTTTTAACATTTCTTCTCTCGAAACGTTCAACAAGACATTAAGTTCATTGTCAAATTTATCTATGAGTTTATCTTGTTCTTTAATCACGGGTTTAGAATAGAGCTGATTAGTACCAGTAACAAAAGATATGATTTCGTATAACGGTAGTAGAGTTTTGAATGGAATTGCATCTTTGGGAACAAACCCTTCTTCTCTATCAGCCAGTTCTTCAATCCTTTCTTCTACACCAACCGTTAATTTTCTGTGACAGACAGGGCAAACGTTGTTGACTTTCAAGGATTGTTTGTGTGACAAACTCACATGACAATTTCTATGGCCTGTCCAGTGATATTTTCCATAGAACGGGCTGACTTCAACAGTGAACAAAAATCTTTTTTTATCTTTCTTTTTAATCGCATCTAAAATTTCCCGATAAGTAATTTTTTCTAGTTCAAAAACATTGCATTCTCTTCCTAACCTCCAAGGCCATGGACTGTGACAATCTGAGTTGGACATTAAAACAAATTTATCTAACGATGATAACCTCCAGTTCATCGCAGGGTCGCTAGACAACCCAGTTTCAAGTGCATAAATGTGTTTTGTCTGGTCTTTGTAAC
>CAZRNP010000089.1:2404-2710 GCA_964601485.1 uncultured archaeon | reverse complement strand
CGATTACTTTACATACACAAAGAGCCTTGGGTAAACCACATTTTGTACAGATTTCTTCACTCATTTCTCTTTTCCTTTTCCCTCTTCAAAGTTAATATCCTGGCTATATCTCTCCTTATTATTTTTATTCTTCCAGGGTTTTTAACGTTTCCCCCCATCTCAACGTTCCCTCTTTCTTTTAATAATTCTAACTTTAACTCATTTAACTTTTTCTCTGAATCCTCAGGACTAAGTTTTCTCATTTCCTTTATCTTCAACTTTTTCAACCTCTTTTATTCTAGTAGTTATTTCAGGAAGATTTCTTAA
>CAZRNP010000089.1:0-2394 GCA_964601485.1 uncultured archaeon | reverse complement strand
AAAATCTTGACTTGCACACCGACTATACCGGGTTTTGTGTTGGCAACAGCTTTTCCTTTATCAACTATATTATCAGCATAATAACCAGAATGTTTTATATAACCTTGTCTAAATTTCTGGAATCTGCTTCTTTCTCCACCCATTTTTCCAGCTACTCTTATTTCTATGCCCACCGCGCCTGCTTTTATAACTTCAGAAACATACCAGTTAGCAACTTTCTTGTAGAATGCCCCCCTTTCCAAAGCCTTTGTGATCTTGCTAGCGACCACTTGAGCATCTAAAAATGGGTTATCTATTTCTTTCACGTCTAACATCGGGTTTTCTAATCCGAATTTTTTCTGTACTTCTTCAGTTAATTCTTTTACTCTAGAACCGTATTTTCCGATGACCAGGCCAGGCCTATCAGCGTAAACGATAATTCTCGTTCCAAGTGGAGTTCTTTGAATCTCTATATGACTATAACCGGCCTTGTCGAATTTTTCTTTTAAGAATTCTTCTATCTCTGCTTCCTTAATTCCCTCTTTAACAAAATGTTTTTCTACAGCCATTATCCTTCCACCAACGTTACCTTCAACTGGCATAACTTTGCTTTCCTACCCCTGTGACTGTACCTACTCTTGGGCAACATATACGTAAATGATTTATTGGCAACAGCTTCTCTGATCATCAGTCTTTCTGTATCCAAGCCTAAGCCTTCAGCATTACTCTCAGCTTCTTCTACCAACTTTAATATCTCTTTCGATGCGCCAGTATAATGCTTTTTATTAATGTCAGTTTTTTCAGAGATTAAGCCATTCAAGAATACCTTAGCTTTTTTAACAGGCTTGTTCCTTACATACTTCAATATTTTTATAGAATCCCTGATAGAAACCTTTGCTAACGGTCTGGATGCAGTCGCTGTTTTTATCATCTGATCACTTTAAAGGTATGTGTTTACTGCCACGAGTAGCACCAGCACCAGGAGCGGAATGCATAACTCTCTGTCTTGTCATTGCAAACTCACCTAGTCTATGACCGATCATCTCTGGGGTTACAGAAACTGAAACATGTTCTTTACCGTTATAAACACCAAATTTAACATCTATCATCTCAGGTAGTATGACCATATCCCTTTCATGAGTCTTGTGGAACTTTTGTGGATTTTTTCTGATTTGTTCTAAGAGCTTCTTCTGTCTTTCTGTCAAGCCTCGAAGTATTGCTCTCCTTTCTCTACTTGTTAATATTTTTGAGTATTCTTCTAGACTCATTTTCTTTATTTCATCCAAGCTCTTACCCCTGAATTTAAAAATTCTTGCCATAATCATCACTTCTTTCTTATACCCATTCTTCTTGGTGAAATTGCACCAACTTTTCTTCCTGGAGGAGCATTCCTTGAAACAGCTTTTGGACCACCAGGACCAGTCTTACCACCGAATGGATGATCGACGGGGTTCATCGCCACACCCTGTGTTCTTGGGAATAGCCTATTACGAGCTTTCATTGCATAATAAAACCTTCCAGCCTTCATCCATGGTTTTTCTTTTCTTCCACCACCAGCTGGTACTCCTATTGTAGCCATGCACTTTTCATTCATTTCTTTTATTTTTCCAGAAGAAAACATAATTTTTACTCTATCTTTTGTCTTACCCATGACAGTTGCGAAAGAACCAGAACTCCTACAAATTTTTGGCCCAGAACCAGGATAAGTCTCTATCCCAAAAATTTTAGTCCCCTCTTGTAAATTGCCTATTGGAACAACGCTCCCTACATCGAAACCAGACCAGTAACTTATTACATCCCCAACCTTTACACCTTCAGGAGCTATGTGTAATTTTTTTGATTTGTCAGGAAATTCAACGATAGCAACAGGAGCATTTCGTCCAGGATCATGGATTAAGTCAACAATTAAACCAAAAGAATTATCCCTAGACACGTTGTACTCCACTCTACCCGCGTACCTATGAGATGGAGCACGGTACCTTGGTCCACCTTTACCCCTTGCTCTCGCGATTATTCTTTTTCCCATTTTACACCACTAAGATTATGTTTGTTTGGTTCATATATTATTTAAAGTTTATTATTATTCTTCTTTTCAGAATATAGGTTATAAACTTTTAATCTCATGTTTTTACATATTCAATTATGCTCCCATAGTCTAGTCCGGTCAAGGATGCGAGCTTCTCGAGCTTGAGACCAGGGTTCAAATCCCTGTGGGAGCACAAAAATAGATTTTTGTTCTTGGAAAAGAAAGAATAATTATGCAACCAAAAAGAGAACTCGGTATAAGTTTAATTATTTTTGGATTTTTTGAAATTTTTAGTCAAATGTTATATAATAATCAAGGCTATAGAATTATTATTGGTATTTTGTTTGTTATAATTGGAATTTTCGTTATTTTGTACTACTTTTCCGTCG
>CAZRNP010000088.1:0-2755 GCA_964601485.1 uncultured archaeon | reverse complement strand
CAAAGAAGAAATGTCAGTAACGTTACCATCTCTTATCTTCAAAGTCTCTCTGTATCCCATTATCTCTGAGTTGTTAGTTACAAGACTGATTAAACAACGGTTGAACATCAAGTCAACACCATGATAGCCGTCGAAGTATACATTCAACCCAAAAAATATAGAGGAAGATGAAACCTAGAGCGAAGTAGATGTATGGAAAAGTCACTATAGTCTAGAATGTGTCTTTTTTCTTCATGATTAGATTATTTTCTTTAAGAGTAAAAACCTATCCGATTCTGGAATATTTCGAGAAAAAGAAGTTTAGCAGTTTGCTGGTTTCATATCAGTCTACAACACCTTACATCTTGCCTTATTACTTCTTCTATGATTATTTAATTACTTCTGTGTAATAGTTATATAGGAGAATAAAAAATGGGTAAAAAATATCATACACATAAAGTTGGGAAAAAAACATACTGTCATCCTACAAGCACAAAACATAAAAAGAAATAGGTATATTGTCCATTGCACAGAATTTTACTTACAGATATTAATAGCCAATGCGAGAGGTAGGATTTGAGTCCTCAAGAACAAAAATCTATCTGATTCTAGTTATTACTTGCACTCACTTAACAACTAATACTTCCTGGTATTGCGTTCGATGGACCGACTATTCTGATATCATGATTACCAGCTGATGCTAAAATAGTACAAGTTATTGAATTCCCGGTATCTAAAGCATTTGGGGTTTTACATTGTGGGTTCGGGTTGGCTGTTTTTCCATCTACATAGAACCTTATGTTACTGAATGATATGATTGTTGTTCCTTTGTTCTTAATTGAAATGTATAATGTGCCAGTAGTAGAATTACAATAAGCATCTAATAATCCTATAGTAGTATCTATAGGCTTACACTCTACTGTTCCGACTGCTGCATTAGATGGACCGACTATTCTCAATTCATGAGTTCCAATAGTAGCTAAATTGGTACAACTTGCAGTTTGACCCGGTTTTATTGGTAGAATTGGATAACAGTTCATATTTTTCTGAGCATTATCCACATAGAGAGTAAGATAACTGATATCATCATTCCCATTATTTTTAATCATGTAATAGATGACATTCTGATTACAATAAGCATCTAATAGTACTATGCTGACGTTTTCAGTAGTTGTTGTCGTTTTCATGGTTGCTGTAGTTGTTGTCGTTTCTTTTGAACCGGTATTAGTTGTTTGATTGATACAACCAGAGATGGGAATAACGGATATCAAAACCAATAGGACTATCAATCTTCTCATAATTTTATTTGATTATTGTAGGATTAAAAATCTATCTAGTTCCTCTTCTGTCTTTTCATTATTATAATCGGGTTCTACCCTAACGCTAAGGTGTCCGATTGCGAGTGGTGGCAAGATGTGTGACAACAATTGCTCTGCACTAAGTGGACGGACTATTCCGTTTGAACTGGTTTGTGTCCAGCCATTCTTTCCCTTGCGGTAACTCTGTGTTGAGCCATGTTTGGAAATGATGTAGATTGTGCATTCAGTGTTCTTCATATGGAATCACACCAATTATCATCAACTTTTTCATAATATCACTCCTCAATTATTATATAATCTTACTCTCCAAAGAACTAAAATCTAACTGATTCTGAGTTATTTCTTTTTCACTACAATGCCTATCTCTCTATGGCAAATGTCATGTTCCTTGCTATTCTTTTCATCATATCCCTTATGTTTTTTATGCCATTCGTCATGTTCCTTTTGTGTAATAATCATTTTCTTTTTAAGTTTTTTCTTCATAACCTTATTTTCTTTTTCCAGAACAAAAATCTATCTGATTTTGTTTTTTATTGAGAAGAAGAATTTAACCTCATTAGAAATTCAAGAGTAAATTTCCTCTCTGCCAATCCCTTATTATTGTCAATGCAGTCCTAACTTCATCCACCTTCCCACCTTTCCAAAGAAAATTCTTTCTTTTTCCGATTTTCAAGAGAATTTCAAAAGTGTCGTCAGTCTCTATCTTCACATCGTAGAATTTCTCCAAGCTTTTTTTGTTATTTTCCAGGAACAATTGTATGATTTCCATTGCTGCTAGGTCAGGGTTTTCTAGTTTATTCGGGTCTATGACAGACATCAATGCTTGCTCTGTTTCATCTTTCTCATACATCGGTATCACTCCTGGTGTATCCAAAAACATGAGTTTACCTTCGCCTTTTATCCATTGAATCCCTCTTGTTAAGCCGGCAATGGGTGAAATCTTTGCTGCCGACCTACAGGTCAGAGTGTTTATGACTGATGATTTACCTGTGTTAGGATAACCTACAACACCCACTCTTATATCTTCCCAGGATTGTTTTCTTTTAGCCAGCTTAAGTATCATTTCTCTCAATTTAGAGACGCCTGTCCAATCTTTACGTGAAAAGAAGACAGTTGGTTCCGGTTTAAATTTTTTTAAGAAGTCATTTTTCATTTTTTTCGTGATTAAATCAGACTTATTCAGGACCAGTATAAACGATTTTTTTTTTCTTTGAATCTTGTTTTCTACTTTTTTGTTCCTGGTTAAGTTTGGCATACGGGCATCTACGACTTCTAATAAAATGTCAGATTCATAGATGACTCTGTCCACTATCCCCCAAAAATCGTTCATCTTCATTATGATTTATTTGGAATCGAGGTTTATTTAACCTATCAGACATTAAGAACAAAAACCTATCTTCTTTCTCAAATTATCTGTGAATGGTATTCTTTCCTTAATCTGTTCTCGTGTGATATAG
>CAZRNP010000087.1:0-2776 GCA_964601485.1 uncultured archaeon | reverse complement strand
GTTATTATCGTTATTAAAATTATAACTGTATTCGTAGCAATCAACGTTTCTTTTGCAATTGAAGGTTTTGCATCAGATTGGAATAAGAACCATATGAGTAGGCACATGATTAGAAAACCAAATAAAAGTAATAGAATACCTAAAAACTCAGAACCGCCTTCCAGCCTCTTCAGTCTCATTGTTTAAAGCTTAGTGTTTCTGGGAACAAAAAACTATCACTTTTCGATTTGTTCAAGTAAAGAAAGCCTTCTGTATTCCTTCTATTATCAAGTTTATTGCTATAGCAGCCAGGAATATAGCCATTATTCTGGCCATGACCAAGGCCCCTATTTTGCCTAGGAATTTGTATATCCTGTCCATAGACCTGAGTAATAGTGTTATTACAAGAAAATTAATCATAACCGAAATTAAAGTGATTGTGATGCCGTAAGACTGGAGGAGTACTATAGTCGTTGTTATCGCTCCAGGGCCAACGAGTAAAGGAGTGGCAATCGGAACTGCACCCACTTCTTCTGTGACATCTGGTTTTTTCTCGTTAATGATGAGCGTCTTCATGGAGATCAGCAGGAGCAGTACCCCGCCAGCTATCATAAAAGCAAACAGGGAGATGCCGAACAAGAATAATATCTGCTGCCCCAGTAGGGCAAAGGTCAGTAGCAGTATTAAAGATATGAGAGTCGCTGTTTGAAAAGTTCTCTTTCTTTTCCCCTTCTTCATCTTTTCTGTCAGTGAGATAAAGAGTGGTACATTCCCCAAAGGGTCTAAGACAATAAACAAAGCTAGTGTTGCTTTTAAAATAGTTAAGTCGGGAAGCATTATTATTATTTGTTTTTTAAAAATTAGTTGTTATCTTATTTGGTTACAGTAAAAATTCTGAAAAAATATTAAAAAAATTATCCCTCTATTTTATCTTTTTGCTAATAAAATAACCGAAGCCAAAAAACCCCAGCAGGAATACTAAAAAAAATATTGGGGACGTTATTTCTTCAAACGATGTGTTATTAAAAACGAAGATCATTATAAGGCTGAAAATCATAAGAATGGCCGTTCTGACTATGTTGTTTTCGATTGCGTTGCTTATCTTTATCCCTAGTATGCTTATGAAGAAAATTAAGACTCCTCCTAGGCCTATGATTTCAACAGTTTTACCAACGAAATCAAGGAAGAAAGATTGGGCAATCCCAGTGTTGACTATGTAGATTACGCCTAAAGCACTCATCCCGACTGCAATGATAGCTGAGGGCCTCTTTTGATTGGGGAATATCCGAGATAATAGTATGAATAAAATTCCAAAGAATATCATGAATGGCAAGAAATAAATAAAAGTTAAATAATGAACGTCGAAAATCATATTTATTTCTTAGAATTTTGGGTTTAAATTTTCTACAGGTTTTCTTGTTTAACCCCGTTGTCCTAAAAAACGAAATTCATTTAATTGCTTAGGCCACAGTGTTCTTTTTGTCCGGCTCAATGTTTTTTCTTTAGGGTTTTAAACTTGACGATTAGTATCACTGCTACGGCTATAGAAGCTATTGATATTATTAACAAGTTGTTAACTGTCATGACAAACATGCCCGTGGGCCTCAAAGTTTCTTCTTTAGCAACAACTGCTTCTGTTGTGGTAGGAATTGTTTTATAAACAGTCGTTCCCGATGAATCGCAAAAGCCATTGCTCGGCATAACTTGGTAACAAACTGGTAATAATCCTATGTCATTACAAGTAGCACTGCAAACGTTTATTCCGTGATCCCAATCGCAAGGAGCACTATCACCTGCCATAATCCAATCCATGCATCTTTGATTAGCACACTCGCAATCGCCTGGTGGACAAATTACTGTTGCCTTGATATCGCCAGTGCATGATGAGCAGGTACTTACATCACTTTTAATTAGACATTTATAATTTGCAGAAACCACTGTTTTCATCGACATCGATAGAAAAGTACTAAAAAAAATTAAGGATATGATAAAAGTTAATTTCTTAAAACTTTTCATGGTAATAAACTTCCTGGTATTATTTATTCCTGGTTAATAAGTTTTTTTTAAACAATAAAAATCTATCTGATATATAGGTGTACTTAATAAGGGTGATTTTTAGCGAAAGAAGGTTACTGAAGATCCTGATTTTGACTTTCGAAGATAGTTGAAATCAAGATGGGCGAGCAAAAATCGAGTTATATAAAAAACTTATAAGAATCATTTTATATAATAAAATTAATATGAAAAGAGAATTAATAATTGTTTCTTGCATACTTATCATTAGCTTGATTTCTGTCGGAGTTGTATTTGCACAAAATGATAATCAATCTATTGCTAATTTGAATGATACATGCGGTAATTTTGATTGTGAAGAATTGGAAATAACTTCTCCTGGCATAAACCCAGATAGCATTTTTTATTTTTTAGATGAATTATTTGATGGTTTTGGTAATACCATTGAGGTAAAAGAAGAAAAAATTGCTGAAATCAAGACCATGATTGAGAAGGGGAATTATGAAGCGGCAAGAAAAGCACTTAAACTATATTCAAAATATGCAGAGTCTGTTGAGAATGAAGCCGACCCAGGCGAAAAAGAAGCGACACAGAGAAGCGCAGAAACGATAAAAAAAACATTGAGAGAATCGGAAAATGAAATTTCTGAAGAAAATAAAAAAGATTTTTATTATGATATTGTAGATAAAGAAAATAATATCTTGACTGCTGTTGAGATTTCTGACAAGATTAAAGCACTGTGTAAGCAATTAGCCGAGTTAGATCCCGTTCAGTATGGAAAGGT
>CAZRNP010000086.1:0-2791 GCA_964601485.1 uncultured archaeon | reverse complement strand
TTTTATCGAAACGTCAGGAAACTGCGGACTTTAGTCCGCAGAGGATGTCATGTTAATAATTGATTCTAGTGGTAAATTCTATTTGTTAAAAACCGATTGTTAAATTTTAAGTGATTAAATGAAATGGTATCATATTGTATCATTCTAATAATATTACTTCTAGTTGGTATTGGGATATATCTCAAAGCCCAACAGATATTTGGTTAATAAAGACTAATCAACTAACTCTCGTCTTCATCTTTTTCATTTTTTTTATCTGGGACGTCTTCCCCCAAATTAACTTCTACTGTTTCAAACCCAGTGCTTTCGTCCTTTTCATCAGATTTTTCTTTTTTCTCCTTGACTGACATATTTATAGATTAGATTGTTAAGGAATATAAAGTTGAGAAAACCACAAAAAATAAACCACCAGTTAAAAAAATAATCGATACTTTCATTAAACGCCATTTCTTGTAGTTTCTTCTAATAAGAACTTCATCGGCTTCTGCATACAGCTTAATCAAACCTTTAAAATTTACGTTTTTCATTTTATCCAATTCTTTTAAATTCGTTTTGAATAGTGTTATTTTCGGAGATGAAAGAGTATAATTAATTATGCTAGTTATCAATGATACAAAAATTAGTCCTAGACCAAATGTATAAATGGATAATAAAGAAATCGATGATAATTGGTGCTCAGCTAATGAGGTTGGTGACAGTAAACTAAAACCAGTTAAAGCAGATAAAATTATACCAGTAATTACAATCGTGTTGTATATCTTGTTGTCCACGTATTGAAGATTCCGAAGAAGTCTTTCTGTGTTTTCTTTAGCTAATTCAAAGGCTCTTTCATATTCTTCCATAATTAAACTTACTTTGATTTAATTAAAATAGTTTTTGTTGGAAAAGGGCGTTAAAAATCGAGTGTTAAATTTTGATGGACTTCTCCTTTTAGAATTTCGAACAAAAATCTATAAAATTTTGATTGTAGTGAGCATGTAAATTAAATTTATATAGGTTTAGTCTAATAGGTATCTAGGAAAAACTCTTTTTAATTGTGAAAAATATGAAACGCATTGATGTTCCACCTGATGTTGCAGCAAAAGCACTTTTCTATTCTGATAGAACTTGTTGCGTTTGTCGGGTTAAAGGCAAGCCAGTTCAAATTCATCATATTGATGATAATAAATCAAATAATGACATAAAGAATCTTGCTATATTATGTCTCGATTGCCATAATGATACTCAAATTTCTGGAGGATTCCACAGAAAGCTCAGTGAAGAACAAATAATTTTATACAGAGATGATTGGCTTTCATTAGTGGCTCGAGAAAGAACAAAAGAACTTTTATATAATAAGAAACAATCTTCTCCACAAGATATTGAATTGATAACAACGGAACTGGAAATCCTTAGAGAAAGAAAACAGTATGAACTTCTTGCTATACACTATAATATTATTGGCAATACTGAACTTAGAGATAAATACATTGATATGGCACTTAAACAAAACACGTCTGATGAAAATGAAATATTTCTTAGAGCTTTACAAGGTAAAATAGAATTTGTTAATAAAAAGAAAATAAAGAAAGAAATTGATCGAAACATAAAAAGCAAAGATTGGTCACAACTGGCTCGGTTATATGTTGATATTAAAGATTGGAATAATGCCATTCAATATTACTTCAAAGATATATGCAGAAGTTTACAAAAGGGGAATACTTTTTCTGCTGCATATTATTTAAAAGAATTGACTGAAAATGAACTACACAAACCATTATTTGAGAGAGCTTATAGAGAATTCAGCAAACAAAAGAATCTTTGGTGGCAAGTTAGGACATTGCAAGAACTTAAATGGTATAGCGAGTTAAAATCATTGTTAATATCACATAGAAAAGAAATCGAAAAATCTGGTGACTTATTGTTTTTGCAGTTGTTATATAAAATTACTGGAGAAAAAGAAAAACTCTTAGAAGTTAATAGAAAACTAGCGAGTTCAACAAAAATAGTGAAAATATATTTTGAAAAACAAAAAAAACGTGAAAAGAAATCAAGGTAACAGAATTTTTATTATTGTTGTTTATTTTTCTTCAATCTTGAATTTATAATTAGGATAAAAACATTTATAGAACTTTATAAACCCTTCAGCCTTTTCTTCTGTTTGAAATTCAGTCTTGAATTACCTATCTGTATTATCGTATTCTTTACCATCAGACTATTAAAGAATTCTCTGTCAAATTACTCATTGAACTAAATTTTCTATTCTCTTCAAATCTTGATATTTTTTTATCAGTAAAGTCTTCATCCCAATTTTTTTAGCCGGTTCTATGTCTCTTCTCATACTATCTCCGACAAAAAGAGTTTCCTTAGGTTTCACACTCAATTTTTCCATAGCTAATCTGAACGGTAATTCATCTGGTTTCTTTACTTTGCTCTCATCGTATGTTATGATTATATCGAAGAATCTTGTGATTTCCATGGCATTCAACCTTACCAAAGCCTTTTCTCTCGTGGCATCCGTCACTACGCCTAACTTTAAGCTTCTTGATTTCAACATCTCTAAGGTATCTAACACATACGGATAAGGTTTTAAGAAATCGGGTTTTCTGTTGAGATAAGCGTTTATTCCAGCCTGCAAAATGTTTTTATCGACTTCACCCATCTGTTCTTCTAGGAATTTTGTGAAGGCTATGTCAGATTCTATACCCACTTTAAAATAAGTATCCATCAATTTCTTTAAACCAGTCTCCTCATCGATTTTTAAACCAGCTTTTATCATCGTCTTTATTGCTGATCGACATGACTCAACTTT
>CAZRNP010000085.1:0-2797 GCA_964601485.1 uncultured archaeon | reverse complement strand
ACTTATAAGCTTCGATAATAAAACTATTTCAATTATGGTAGGTGACTATCATGGCGTTAGAAATAGGAAGAGTCTGCATGAAAGTTGCTGGTCGTGAGGCTGGCAAGTATTGTGTAGTTTTAAAGAAAATTGATGACAATTTCGTTTTGGTGACAGGACCGAAAGAGTTGACGGGTGTCAAGAGAAGAAAGTGTAATGTTGAACACCTAGAACCGACTTCTTATTTGGTTTCTATACAGGCAGAAGCAAACGAAAAAGATGTTGTTGATGCCTACAACAAGATAGGCTTGATGAAGAAGTTTGAACTTAAAATGCCAAGCCCTGAGATATTGAAAGAAGCTGAGAAAAAAATAACGAAAGTTCCAGTAAAAGCTGAAGCTCCAAAGGAAGAAAAAAGGATCGAGAAGAAAGAAGAAAAACCAACTGAGAAAAAAGAGGAAATAAAAGAAACTAAACCAGAGGAGAAACCTAAGGAAGAGAAGAAAGGTATCACACTGAAGATAAAATTACCATCTATAAGAAAAGGTAAAAAAGAGGAAAAGAAGGTCGAAAAGAAAGAAGTTAAAAAAGAAAAGAAATCAGAAAAACCTAAAAAGAAGAAATAAACGGTTAAATGATTAAAAAAGATCTACAAGAATTAATCTCAAGAAGCGTTATCAACTTAGACAAACCTTTCGGCATTACTTCCAGGCAGGCCACGGTAGAAATAAAAAACATCTTTAAGTGTAAAAAGGCTGGGCACGTTGGAACTTTAGACCCGAGAGTGACTGGTGTTCTAGTCGTTGCACTAGATAATGCTACAAAAACGATGCCAGTTTTAATGGCATTGGATAAGGAATACGAAGGTGTAATGTATCTTCACAAAAACGTCGATAAACAAACTTTGGAAAAAACAATTTCTGAACATTTTTTAGGAGAGATTACACAAATACCACCAGTTAAATCGCATGTAGCAAGAAAACCGAGGAAAAGAATGATTTATTCTTTTAACGTGATCGAAAAGGATGGTAAGAATGTCAAATTTAAGACGAAGGTTCAATCTGGAACTTATATCAGGAAGTTATGCTCTGATGTTGGAGAAAGGCTCGGTACTGGGGGACATATGAAAGAATTGAGGAGGATAAAAGTTGGCCATTTTGCGATTGAAGATAGCCACTCTTTGGATGAGATAAAAAAAGCGTATGAAAATTATGACGAAAATTTTTTGAAGAAAATACTAATCCCAATTGAAGAAGCTATCCCACATTTGAAAAGGATCTACGTCAAAGATTCAAAAATTAAATCTATAAAAAATGGAGCTCCTGTCCTGAGTTCAGACGTTGTCAAATCGCAACTAGGAATTAAACCAGAGGAAATGGTTGGGATATTTTCTTTGAAAGATGAATTAATCGCTCTTGGCGTCGCAAAAACTGGCAGTAAAGCTATGGTTGATAAAAAAGCATGGAAAGTTATAATAATAGACAGGGTCTTGTAAATTTTAATTCAATGCACCCGTTTAAAAATAATTTTTAACCTAAACCTAAAATTTTTGTAACTTTCAGCCCTAGCCTAAAACTTTTACTGTAAATCCTACTGACTATCCTCAATATTTCTTGCTTTGTGAAACTCATCGACTTAAGCCACTCATCGACATTGATGGAAGAAAATATTACCTCTAATTCTTCATCATTACAAGATTGTAGAAGATTCTTGGCTCTGTAATGGTACTCATGCGCTTTACCCCTGATCGATTTTATATCTCTTTCATAATTTTTTAACGCATCTTCTATACGTATCTTTTCGATAAAAGCATTCCCTATATTTTTTCCCAGTATGTATCCACCAAATAAGCCAGGTCCAGTCCCACCACCATGAACAGGATTTGTGAATCTGGCTGAAGAACCGACGCATGCTAAGTTAGACCAAACAAACTCATCTGGTAAATTACAACTATCTACAGTCCCACCTTTCCTTGAGACGATTTTTCCGTTCAAGTTTAAAATTTCCCAGAATTTTTCTTGATAAGGAAAAGCGCTCATGACTCTTGAGCCTTGGCAGCCAACGCCAACGTTAGCTCTATTTCCTTTTTTAGGGAAAACCCACCCGTACCCACCTGGAGCAAAATTTTCATTGAAATATATTTGTAATAAGTCAGTGTCCTTGATGTCGCAACCTTCGACCTTATACTGAAAACAAACTTCTACGTCTTTTTTATCTATTGGTTCAGATATGTTCAAAGTTTTTCTCCATATGGTTTGAGTAAGGCCAGTAGCATCTATTACGCACTTACTCCTTATCATTTCACCTTCATTAGTTTCAACCCCATAGACAACTTTGTTCTTTATCACAGGCCCAACTACGTTTGTGTTTAGCTTTATTTGACCACCTTTTTTTTCAAAAATGTTAGCTAAATTTTTTAAAAAGCAATCCTTGTTCAGAACCCAACCATGTTTTTTCTTTGTTTTTATCCTTATCTCCTTTCCACTTGGAAGAACCAGCAAAAAACCATATATATCATTTTCAAAACATTTTGAGTTTATATTAGAACGTAAGTATTTTCCGTATTTCGACATATGGCCGAACCAATCTTGGGAGAGTCCTTCCCCACATTTTTCTTCACTGACTTCTCGTCTACTATCAACTATCAAGACGTTTAAATTTTTGTTAGCAAATAGTGTAGATATTCCTGTAGACAATCCGGCTGGTCCAGCACCGCAGATAACAACATCATATTCTGACATATTTGATACATAATTATCTTGAGATTAAAATATTTAGCCATTTCATGCATCATTTATATAAATTCTACTACCAAAAG
>CAZRNP010000084.1:0-2892 GCA_964601485.1 uncultured archaeon | reverse complement strand
ATAAAAGTCAGCTGAAAAAATTCACAGAGTAGTTAAATCCGTCAGATTTTGGCTCAAACACTGCAAATGCCTGCTCCAATTCAAACATTGATAAAGATTAGAAACTGAAGGTTAAACTCGTCTCATCTTCGAGCTACTAACCTGAAATAGGCGGATAGAAATCAGTAATGTAAATCGTAACTTCTCCGTTAGCCTCCATACATGTTACATGAAATTTGACGGGATAACTGTTATTACCTCTAGTGAAATGCAACTCGTGCGGAAATGTTACAATACTTAGTTTAGATTCTCCTTGAAGAATTTCAGGGTAATATGGAGCATCTTCTTGACTTACCATTCCAGGGGGCAAAATGGTTACTTCTCTAGCGTTTCCTTTTGCAGCCGTAACGTTAAACCACATTTGCCTTACGAAAATGGAACGGTTGGTTTCATCTAGTCTTGCCGTGGCAGAAGCCTCTGAAAACTCGAAGTATATATCAGCCCGCTCTCTTTTAGCCGTTTGCGAGAATAGTGATAAAGTGACAATCACAATCATTGCTACAACAAACAATGAGATTCCTATGTTTTTGCGCAATTCTCTTTTTTTCTTACTTCTTCTTATGAGCTTCGTTTTTTCCGCCATTTACTTTTTCATCTCAGTAATTACGTGAGCTATTCGCTATTTACTAAGAATATTGAGGCTGAGCCTTTTAGATAAATATTTCCATAAAACATTTATATCATGATTGGTACGTTTACTCTATTGATTCAAATGGTTATTACGCGAAAAAGTTTATACTACGAAATGTGGTAACCTCTTTTAAGGCATAATAACACTTTTAATAGTGATTAGAGATGCAGAGAAGGTGGGAAGGGAAAAGCGTCAATTCAGAATTGCTTACCACCCGCATAGGAGATTTATTTAAAGTAAAGGACTTCGAGGCGATAAAGGGAAAGACGTCGACTGGTTATCAAATACTTGCAGAGAATTCGCCATATTTTAAGATTGATGGATATGCGCGTGTAACTGTAGAAGGGACACCCGACGACTTTGGTGTATCGTTTGATCTTTGTACGGATAGGAAAAAGCCTGCTTTTCTTCCTTCTGTTTTATTAGAAGCAATGTTTTTCGGTGGATATTTTATAAAAAGAAGAACAGAATCAGCGGAAGATTGGTTAAAGTTAGAAAGAGAGTTTTGGAGGCATGTAGAAAATGTCGTATTACAATTAACTAATTCTGCGAAATTTTCCGCACAAGAATAACTAACAATAGGTTTAGTGCATCAGTTTTTTCCTCCTGAGCACGACTTACTTTTATCCTATTGAACTGTATGTTGCTTTTCTTAGAATTTTTTCAAATTGTAACTTTCGCTAGAAAATAGCTTTTTAGGGGTTAGTGCACTATAATATTAAGAGGGTTACATATGCCTAAGAAAATTGTTTTCGAGGCGGCTGCTTTGATTCTTCTTATGGTTGTTATTGAAGCACAGTGTAATAGAAGCATAATGGCGAATCCGGCAACCATTACTGTCCCAAGCCCAGGATACGAAACTGTACAAAAAGCGGTAAATGCAGCAAACCCCGGGGATACCATAATGGTAACCGCAGGGATATATCATGAAAACTTGATTGTAAACAAGACTATCTCACTTATCGGTGAGGATCCTGCAACCACCATTATTGATGGCAGTAGTGTTAAAGATGTCGTGATTATAAACTCGCAGGGCGTTGTAGTTAACGGATTTACAATTCGAAATGGAAAACGAGAATGGCCGTATTGCGGCTTAAGAGTCTATAAATGTAATTTTATTACAATTAACAACACGATCTTAAAAGACAATTTTTTGGGTTTACAACTACTTCAATCTAATGATTGTAAGATTTTCGATACTGTAATTTCAAACAACTCGTATGCTGGGGTAACACTTTCTGGCAGCAGTAACAATGTTTTCTCCCAAAACATGATTATGAATAACTCCTTTGGCTTCCAGAGCACAAACTCACCGTCTAACATATTCTATCATAATAACTTCATAAATAATACAGGCCAATTATGGGTTGATGATAATTCAACGCTAACGATATTGGATAATGGAGCAGAGGGCAATTACTGGAGTGATTATCTGGACTCAGATTTGAATATGGACGCGATAGGAGATTCAAAGTACGCGAGCGCACTTGCATGGGATAACCATCCTTTAATGGGTATTTTTGAAAACTTCACGTTCTTCCATGAGTCGAAAATGTATTTTTTATCCACCATTAGCAACTCTACAACCTTCAACTTCCATTTGGATGAGTTGCATAAGGAGATTAGTTTTGATGTCTCAGGATCTAATGGTACTATGGGCTTTTGTAGAGTGGCTATGCCTGCTGAGCTTGCTCAAGGCAACTACTCTGTTCTAGTAGATGGCAATACTCCAGCATATTTTAGAAATTGGACTTTTTCAACATGCATCTATAGTTACCTTGTATATGAACATACAGGCATAGCACAAAAGGTGACAATAATGCTAGAATTTCCTCGAACTGCTGAATCACCATTAACAATGGTGATTATGATGATTCTGACTTTTTTGTTTATAGTCGCTGTGTTTATTGTAGCGATTTTGAGGAGAAAGAAAAGAAGAAAGTTTTAACATTTGATAAGGGGATGAAACTATATTTTTGCGGAAGAATGGTGATGAGAGTTATACTCTTTGTTGGTGTTCCGGCTGATCACCAAAGCCCTTTTTCACGTAAGCCTTTTTTATGATGACATTGTCGCCTAATTTTAGTTTGCTTGCGGTATCCGCGTGCTTTCGCCATGCTGAAACCCATATTCTGCTAGTTGAAGATTTGAAATAACCCTTACAATTAATGATAATGTCTTCTCAATCAAAAACAAATGTTTATATGCCTTTTTCAATGTTA
>CAZRNP010000083.1:0-2907 GCA_964601485.1 uncultured archaeon | reverse complement strand
ACCGACAAAAACACACCTCTCTGGTTTTTGTTTGAAGAAATTCAACATCATAAGAAAAATTCTCTTATCCGGTTTCTCTATGTTAGCCTCTTCGGACGAAATCGTAAAATCAAAATATTTTCTTATATTGAGCCATTCTAAGACTGAGTATAAATCTATAACCCTACCGTTGGATATTATTCCCAGCTTTTTTCCTTTTTTCTTCAGATAAGTTAGAACATCCACTATTTCCTTTTTTCTTTTGTATGATTTTGATTTCAACATCTTCTTGTATTCAGTGCGGTAGACTTTTATTATATCTAAAGCTAAGAATGCCCTGTCACTCGGTTTCACTCCTAATTTTTCTAAGGCACACCAGATGATAGGTTCTTCGAGAGAAAACTGAGTTGCATGTGGATAGTTTATCACTTTTCTTGCTTGAATGAATTCTTTTCTGACTTTATTCTCACTTTTTTTAACGACAGAAAAAACAAACTTTACGACTCTTCTATCTAGTATATCTTCGAACGGGTCAAAGACAAGAGTGTTTCCATAATCAAAACCTATGACTTTAACATCTTCAAATCCTTTCATAAGAATCATTTCTTTAAACTTAGATATGTATATTAATCTTTGGAATATGTGCAAAAAATATTTAAACCTACCTATCTTAGAATATTGTCACAGTGATTGAATGCAGATAGCTAGAATCAAGCTTTCAGGGCGAGACCCGAAGCAACTGGATAATATTTGTGTAGAGATAATAGGGATTGCCAAGAAGTTTGGAATCGATTATAAAGGACCAATTCCTTTGCCTACGAAACATTTGAAAGTAGCTCCTTTGAAGACGCCATGCGGCGACGGGACGGGGCACGGAAATGCTACTTTTGATAAATGGGAAATGAGAATTCATAAAAGATTGATTGATTTACAGGCTGATGATAGAGCTTTAAGACAAGTTCTAAGGGTTGCAATACCACAAGGAACTCATGTGTCTATAAAACTTCAAGATTAATTTACTGGGATTATATTTCTCAATCTTTTCAGAGCATTTAACTTTTCTTCCTTTTCTAATTTAGATTGTTCTAACAAATCTCTCAAAAAACTTATCGATTCATCCATCGCTTTTCTATCTATAGGATGAGGAATTCCATCTTTTCCTCCAAACGCATAGGAGAATTTACAAGGATCTTTCCATGAAGGTGTTTCTCCATAAATTATCTCAGAAACTAAAGCTAATCCTCTAACTGTAGAAGGGCCAATACCTTGAACTGCAATCAACTCTTCGTAATTTTTTGGTTGAAAATTATAAGCTTTCTCAAGAGCCTTCCAATTCACGTTTCTAGGCATTTTTAACGTATCTACGAAAAACTCTTTTCCTTTTTGTCCAAAGAATTCTCTGAGTTCTTTTTGATATTGTGGTCTTAACGATAGAAAATTCTTTTTAATTTTATTCGGTCCATCTTTGACTAAATCTGTTGATACCTTCCTGCAACTCTCACTTTCTTTTGCAGTCATGTCTAGAACATTTTCTTTGTATTTATCTCCAACGATTGCATCGTGCGGTTCTTCAACAAAACTTTTCACATGATCTGACAACCAATGGTAACGTCTTGCTGTTTTATCTTCAGTATTAAGTCCCTGTTGTATTACTGCCCATTTACCTTTTTCTGTCACGAAGAAAGTATGTTGGTAAAGAGGATAACCACATTGAATAACTGTATTATCGATCTTAGCCGACATTTTACTCGAATACTTTAATATCTCGCTTTCTTTGGTCGATAAGTTAAACACATCAGAAATTTTTTCAATTTCATCCGGAGTCTTTCTAGAAAATTTGCCTTTACCACCTGCTATCGCCAAGCCATTTTCTTCTGGCTTTGTCACAGATTTTAAGACTGCACAGACTGTTGTAGTAATTCCCGAACTGTGCCAATCATGTCCAATAACACAACCTAAAGCTTGAAACCAATGAGGATTTGAGATTCTTCTCAATAACTCTTCTGGTCCATATTCATCGATGATTATCGTTAAAATCTCACTTGACAACTTTTTCATTCTGTTTAACAGCCAAAAAGGAACATGACCACCATGTAAGGGTAATTCAGCCACACCAGTCCTCATCATAGAGGCCATCTCTCGACTTCCCAAGTTTCTTCTATAGGTAATTCTTTCACCATGAAAATTTTCAAATTCTTTTCTTTCTTTGCTAGCATTTCTGCGATGTGTACTGATGTCTCTATCCTATCTCCTTTAACTCTTATCAACCTACTTTCAACCTTGTATTTTTTGATTATTTTTTCTAGAACATCTTTTAGTTTTTCTGTCTCTATTATACCTTTCACTATAAAACCGTCTTCGTCAACAACCTCATAATCTTTCTTTATATTTTTTGCTCTACGTATCCACCTTTTCTTCAATTGATGTATGTTTTTGGTTGCTGCAGAGCAATAATGAACGTTCAGTTTTTTCGTGTTTTTATTTGCAAACTCTAATAGTTTTTTCGCAATTTCTTCAGAGTTCTTGACTGCAGTTGGTTCGTCATCCTTTACTTCATATCCTCTTTCTATTAAAGGTGCAATATTCCTATCAGAAAACTCAAATTCATTCAAGTTGAGGAATTTAACGCCGGAATTTTCACAGAACAAGATTAGTTTCTTTAACGTATCAAAATCTTCTGGGATGACTGGGGCCTCTACACCGACATCCCAATCGAATTTCAACGCTTTTTTAACGACATCCCATTCATCCTGCAAATGGAATCTTATTTCATCCAAGCCAGCATCATACAATTTTTTTAATTCATCCATTGTCAAGTCACCCCTGGCTGTGTAAAGATGAACGTGGAAACCCTTGCCCCCACTTTTCTTTAATAGTTCTATAAAATGTAAAGTTCTCTCTAAGTCTAATAATGGCTCACCACCAGTT
>CAZRNP010000082.1:0-2999 GCA_964601485.1 uncultured archaeon | reverse complement strand
ATGCAAGCAATTCATCAACGGGCTAAAGCCCGACGATTTCTTGCTTGTGTATTAAATCCCCGTAATCGCCTAATATTAAAACTTCATCTTGTTTTCTCAAGACACGTTTTGGATTACCATGTGTTATAAAACCGAGCATATTTTCGCATGCTTGTCTTACGATTTGTGTTTTACTCAAGTCATCACACCAGATTACTTAAATATTTGTTATCTTCCATTATTTTTCTTCTATCAATTCGAACACTGCATCTTTTCATTATCTTGATACGCAGTCCAATTAATTCATCCTTAATAAAAAAATTGGGAGTTAAAGTTTTAAGTTTGACTCAAGTCATTTTAAATCTTTAATCATCAAAAAATTAATTAATGTCAATAGAAGAAATACCAATTTGTGGAGTTTCTGAAATAGATCAAGTCATCGAAGGAGCATTATTCGAAAGATGGAAAGCAGGAAACCCAACTGCACTAAGGATTCAACCAGAACACGTAAATCAAAGAGTACAAAAAGCTGTAGAAACTATCATTGCAAATAATGGAACTTATGCAACAGGAGATAATGTTCTTATTCATAGTCGTCGTCCTGCTCTTTCTTTAGCAACTGAAATGGGTTACGTATTAAAACAAATGGGTTGCAATGTTTGTATTATTTATTATTTAGGAAGTAAGCCGGAAGTACTCCATAAGTTAGTTTCATCTCTTCCTTCAAGAGAAAGTTTGGAAAAGATTACAAAACAATACAATGAACTACTTGAATTCGCATCAGAAAAAGGTCATTGGGTTGTACCCACTGCAACTCCAGAGAAAACACCAACTGAAGAACAAAGAGGATCTATAAAAGCTTTAAGTGAAGCAGCTGTAACCAAAGGATTAGCAGAGTTTGATGAAAAAGTAGAGAAAGGATTGATTAAATCCCATGATATGATTGCATTTCCTGCACCGCATGAAGGTAAGAGAGCTGGCTTTTCTCTACCCGAATGGGAAACCCATCTCTATAATGCTATGGCCGTGCCAAAAGAAGAACTTGAAAGAATAATATTTGAATCACAATATTTTAAACTATTAAAAACAGCTTATGAAGGAAACAGAAAAATAAAATTAGTAAGAGATGGTGAATACCCCGTTAAGTTGACTATGAAATTAGTACATAGATATGATAGAAGACCTATTTTGAAAGATGTAGGAGCAATGGGCAATGTATCGGTTTTAGGTGAAAACTTCGAAGCTAAATATACAAACACTCCTCCAGGAGAAATATGTTTGTCACCTATAGAAATTAGTGTAGATGGTTATGTTAACTCAGAAATAACGACTATAAGTCGTAATGGTGTGCCTATTAAGGGACTTTATATTGAATTTGAGCGTGGAAGAGTGGTAAAAGTTAAAGCAAGTGAAGGACTCGATGAACTTAAAATTTTGACAGGATTGCTTCAACCAAAAAATAGTGCAGAAAGAAGATGTTATGCTTTTCATAATACTTTCGCTGAATTGGGTATTGGAATCAACCCATACAAAATTCAACAAGCTTCAGGTTCTATGCTAATCGATGAAAAGATGATAGAAGGTATACACATTGCAACTGGACGTAGTATACAGTTAGGGGGTATTAATCCAGGAAGTATATTAGGGTTGAGTATAGAACATTCAGATTACCTTGTTGGTCCTGTGGAGATGCATCTTATATAATAATTTTAAATCTTTAATCATCAAAAAATTAATTAATGTCAATAGAAGAAATACCAATTTGTGGAGTTTCTGAAATAGATCAAGTCATCGAAGGAGCATTATTCGAAAGATGGAAAGCAGGAAACCCAACTGCACTAAGGATTCAACCAGAACACGTAAATCAAAGAGTACAAAAAGCTGTAGAAACTATCATTGCAAATAATGGAACTTATGCAACAGGAGATAATGCAGTTATTCACACTCGTCCATATGCTCTTCCTTTAGCTACTGAGATGGGTCATGTATTAGAAGAGATGGGGTGTAACCCTTGCATCATTTTGTATTTAAGTGGTAAACCAGAAGCAATTCAAAAATTAGTTTCAAGCCTTCCTTCAAAAGATGCTTTACAAAAATTAACAACATTGTATAATGAGTTACTTGAATTTGCTTCAAAGAAGGGTCATTGGGTTGTACCTTATGTGACTTCAAAAGGAGTTCCTACTAAAGAACAATCAGAAGCTATATCCCTTGTACATATTGCTGCTGTAAACAAGGGACTAAAAGACCTGGATACAAAAAAAGAAGCAGGACTAATAAAATCTCATGACATACTTGCATATCCCGTTCCACACGAAGGAGAAAGAGCTGGTTTTTCGGATTATTCAGAATGGCAAAATCTTCTTTATTCTTCCATGGCCATACCAATAGAAAAATTTAATGGATTAGCTACTAGCTCAGAATTTTATGAACCATTGATGAAAGCTTGGGACGGTAAAAAAATAAGATTGGTTAGACAAGGTGAATACCCTGTCGATTTGACTATGAGATTGTCATTAGGTTATGATAAAAGACCTATCATAAAAGACGTAGGAACTGTGGGTAATTTGTCAATCGTTGGAGAGGAATTTTTCCAAAGGGTTACAAACATACCTGCAGGAGAATTATGCATGGCACCAATAGAAAACAGTGTGGATGGTTATGTCAACGCTGATGTGTTAAATATTTCAGGTCAAGGCGTGATTATTGAAGATGCCTATATGAAATTTAGACGTGGAAGAGTAGTAAGAGTTAATGCAAGTGAAGGACTTGATGAACTTAAAGTTTTGACAGGGTTAGTTCAACCAAAAAATAGTGCAGAAAGAAGATGTTATGCTGTTCAAAATACTATTGCTGAACTTGGTATCGGGATCAACCCTTATAAAATAAATAGCCCAACAGGATCTACTTTAATCGATGAGAAAATGGTAAGAGGCGTACACATCGCAGTAGGGAATAATTCATTATTAGCTGGTATTAGTCCTGGAAGTATAGCTGGATTATCTCCGGAACATAGTGAT
>CAZRNP010000081.1:1178-3052 GCA_964601485.1 uncultured archaeon | reverse complement strand
TATTAGGGTTTCAAATATGGTCTCGTGCTTTAGTTGAGTTTAAACATAGAATATTAGGTTTACCATTAGGTAAAAAATTTAACATTAGAATACCATCAATATTTTTTACTAACAGAGACTTTCTTATATCAGTTACGAGAGGTATCTTTGATACTGATGGAACTTTGTATTTGGAGCCTAAAAACAATAAGTTATATCCTCGAATAGAAATTAGAAATATTTCGAAAATCTTGATTGAACAATTGAGGAGAATACTTTTAAAAAATGAGTTTAGAGCAACTTCTTATACTTGTTACAGAAAAGAACTAAATTGGAATGACATTCATGTACTTTCTATTCGTGGTGATAAAATGATCAATAAATGGTTTAATGAAATTCAACCTTCTAATAATAAACATATAAAAAAATACTATTTTTACTTGAATTCCTAAAAGTATTACAGTGATTATATGGAGGGAATATTCATAGCATTTGAAGGTGTAGTTTCAGCCGGCAAAAAAACCCACGTCAAATTATTAGAAGATAGACTAAAAAGGATAGGCAAGGAAGTTGTAACTATAAGCTTTCCTTCTTACGACACAGACATAGGAAAAATCATCAGGGGTTGGATTACCAGGAGCTTACAGCTGAGCCCTGAAACAGCTTCCATGCTCTATGCCGCTGACAGGATGCAATTCCAAGAAAGGATAAAAGAATGGTTAAAAAAAGATTGGGTTGTCATCACAGACAGGTACTGTTACTCGAACATCGTTTACCAATCAGCTTTAGGCCTGTCTAAAGAATGGTTGGTTGAACTGGAAAAGCCGATAATAAAGCCTGACATAATATTCTTGATGGACGTTCCCTCAGAAGATTCAGAAAGGGGGATAAGACAGGAGAGTCTACAAAAATTCTTGAACATAGAAGAAGAAAAACCACAGGAAAGTTTAAAGGATAGAGTAAGGAATGGTTTTCTAAGCTTAGCCGAGAACCCACCCTACGATGAAAAATGGTATGTGATCGATACTAAAAGGCCTGTTGAAGAAGTCCATGTTGAGATCTGGGACATAGTCCAGAAACGAATGTCTTGAACCAGAAATTTTTAAACTCGATTTTCCACCGTTTTTTGGAAAAAATGTCAGCTAGGTATTTGTATGGGAAGACGGGATGAAAATTTTATCCATAGATTAAAAGACGTACGGTTCTTTATCGGTATAGTTATTCTTTTTGTAATTTTGATTTTAGTTATACCAGGATTCGTTAAAAATGATTGGTATCCTTTTTATATCATTTTTATTATCGGACTAATTGTATCTTTCATTCTTTTGACGTATGTCATTAAGTACCTTGAAACAACGTAACAGTCCAAAAAATCAGATAGGTTTTTGTTCATCTTATTTAAATGTTTTAAATGTTAAGGGGATAAGATGAATTTTCCAGAATATATAACTTGGGATAGAATCTTTACAGGTGCAACAGGTTTTGCTACTTCTATTGGAGCCTATGCAACATATAAAACTCGTGAACCTATAATAGCAGTTTGTTCTTTAATTTTACTTTATATTACCGCTGAATCTGCAAGAAAATCGTTGGGAAAAAAATTGTATGTTCAGAAAGGTATCGAAAAAATAAAAAACTTCTTTTAATCAGATAGATTCATCGGTGTAATTAATAATTTTTGATTTTTTAAAATACAATGCTTATCTACTAAACCAATAATCTAGAAACCTGCTTCTAATTACTTGTCCTGTTATTACCAATCCTTCACTGGTTACGCCACTACTACTAGGTTCTGGACTACTGCTCTGTGGAGTCTCACTACTTGGACTAGTTGGTTCACTTACGCCACTACTACTAGGTTCTGGACTACTGCTCTGTGGAGTCTCACTACTTGG
>CAZRNP010000081.1:0-1078 GCA_964601485.1 uncultured archaeon | reverse complement strand
ACTACCAGTACTTCCACCTGAACTTATTTCCTCTGAAGTTGAATCAGAACTTTCTTCATGTGGAATGTCTTCATAATAACATTCGCAACCATTTTCGCTGCAACCCGTTCCTCTTAATCTCTTTCCAGGTTCATCTGGACATTTGCTAACACAATCATCACACTTTACTCCTAATTTTGAAATGTCATCCATATGCTGTTTGCAAGCTTCCTTCGAAAGAGCATTCGCTTTTATGCATTCTTCGGGAGCACTATAATCCTCCTTATATGAGAAATCAACGCACTTAGCATCAATGACGCACTCGTATCCTTGTTCAGAGTCTCCTCTTATTGGCTCATCGCCTGCTTGTGGGCCGTATAATGCACGACATTCCTCTTTTTTCTTTTTCCAGTCTTCTTCAGTCATGCAAGGTCCTTTGTAGTTTGGGTCATCAAATCCTTTGTATGCTTCGGCCTGGTTTGCTGCATTATCATAACATTCCAATCTTTTTGTTGGATCTGCTATTGATTTGCAATTAAAATCAATTTTTATTTCAGGTTTTAGACTTTCTTTTAATCCCATTCCAGTATATTTTTCCGTACTTTCAAGAAAATCCTTACAATCCCTTGCATCATGAATCTTATTTTTTATACATTCTTCTGGCCTGCGATTAATATTAAATAAAAAGTCTTGACAGTCGTTAGGATCTTTTATTCCTTCTTCAATACACTCAGGAGAATGAACTTCCATCATAATCCTATCGCAAATCTCCCGGCATTCTCTTTCACTACCACAGCCAGAATCTAACAAGGCTTTCTTGCATTCCTTCGGGGTATGCTCTCTTATCATTATCTTACTGCATTCTTTTCCTGTCGTTGCTCTTGCCGCGATACACTCCTTTGGCATATGGATATCAAATTTAGATTCCGTCACTCCTTCCAACTCATCCATAACATCCTGCAAATGTTCAGGGAGTTCAGGGAATTCTAACTCATCTAGTTTCTTGCATGCTGTCTGGTCTTTGTAGACTTCACATTCGACAGCTAAAGGAGCTGCTTTTTTACAGACGTTAGCAAAATCTGGGAATGGAATGTCATCG
>CAZRNP010000080.1:0-3252 GCA_964601485.1 uncultured archaeon | reverse complement strand
TTGGCATCGCAGCAGATTTGATAATCAAGGCTTTGAGCGAGAAAAAAAAGATGGAAAAGGAAGAAAAAGAATTGACTCCAAAAATAATAACATAACTTATACTGAAACAACTCTATGGAAGGTTTGTGTGTTCGACCTGTGTGGAGTTAAAGATTTTGTCAGGAAGACTTTTTCAGTGGTTATAACCAGTAGCTTGAAAGAACGTGAAAGATGGGATAAAGAAGTGGAAGAGATTGTTGAGAAAGAGTTTTTGAAAAATGGATGATTAAAAACATATAGTAAATTATCTCAAATAATTGTTTATTTGATAATTGAATCATTTAAGTTTATTAATTTCAATCTCAATTTGAGGTTTTAAATCTAATAGTTCTTTTTTTATAAGTTCATTAAATAACAAGATTTGAGATGCTCTTTCTTTTTTTAATTTATTAAAGCTTATACATTGTTCTTGAGTTAAAGGTATGAATATAGATAATTCATCAAAAATTCTATTTGCTTGGTCAGTATAACTATAAATTCTCCATATTTGCTTGGTTAAATTTTCATCTCTAATTTTCCCATAAGATATAACTTGCTTCAAAACAATTGTTGAATAACGGAAATGAGGCCACTCTCCACTCTCTAATAATTTTTTACTATTACTTGTGATATTATTTGAAATTTCAATATTAACATCAATCTCATTAGTAAAAACTTTTAATAAAATTCTTTGATTTTCTTCTTCTAATATATTCATATTATTTTGTTCCCAAAAGAAAAATATCACTATAGCAGCAAGTGAAATTATCGCTGTTATATCTGCGTAAAAATGGATATCATCTTTCTTTTTACTCATGTTTCATTCTTGGAATTTTAGATTTAAATTATATGATTCTATAGTGATTTTGAAACATTGTTAATACTTTTATATTTATCCAACAATATTTTCAACATGGTTGAAAGGCTCTTTCCCATAATTAATGACATAAGAAGACATGATGATCTTGGTAGAAGAGCTAGATTTTATTTTATTATTTCTCTAATAGTTTTCCTTATAGCATTTTCTATAGTATACAACATCCATACAAAGATTCTTGGAATGTTGGAAGAAAAAAACATTTATAGAGTTCCCTTATGTAAAAAAAGCCTAGATTCAGGACCATCAAGTATATTAGAAGAGTGGGAAACCCGGAAACCTTATGTTCCCGATTATAATAGTAAAATAGATATTCTAACACCTGAAAAAATTAAAGTAAATTCAAAACTAGAGTTTGGTGTTAAGTTCAAAGATACAGGTATAGTGAATTATGAAAACCCATATTATTATATACTTTTAGTAAATCCACAAGGCAATGTAGAAGCTATATTTCCTCATTTTTTTGCAGAAAATTCAGTTCAACCTGACTGTCGTGATTACCCTGGGGATATTACAAGAAAATATGATAAATGGGAAGAATGGAAGTATAGTAATTATCAAACAAAAATTTTTGCTACACCAACTGATAAAGGAACTGCATATTTTACAAGAGAACATTTGATGGGCAATGTATCCGGAGTGAATATTCTATTTACTCATGTTTTAGATAAAGAGGGTGAATGGACTGTTAAAGTCGTTTTATTTGACGAAAATTATAAAGATAGAGGATATGGTTTAGATGAAGATTTTCAAAAAAAACCTATGAAATTAGAGACTGCTAAAATTTATGCCTATCATGATCTTCCAAAGAAAGAGGATATAATCCAAGAATTATTTTTGAATATTGGTAAAGTATTATCATTGTTTGGTGTTTTCTTCATATTACCTTATTATATTTTGAAACGATTTGGTGAAAGAATAGGTAGAAATATAAGAGATAATATCTGGGGATATGTTGTCATAATTATTTTAATTGCAATCTCTGTAATACTAACAAAATATTTTTAAAACTTACAATTTCCTAGCAATTTCCACCGCATTCTTAAAAATCTTAAACCCATCCCCTTCTTCTGATAAATTAGTTCTAGTCCAATAAGGATGCATCCACTTGTGAATAAACTTCTCAGGATGCGGCATCAACCCGAACACATTCCCATCAGGATTACAGATGCCAGCTATGTTATCGAACGAACCGTTAGGGTTCCAAGGAAAACCAGAATAATTGCCGTCAGGGTCAACGTACTTGAAAACAACTTGGTCATTCTCCTCGAGCCTTCTTATAACAAAACTGTCAGCGACAAACTTACCCTCACCGTGTGTGACAGGAATGTAAACAGTATCTTTAATCCCTTTGGTGAAGACACACTTCCCCTTGTTCTCATGCTTCATGTGGATCCATCTGTCCTGGAAAAACCCGATGTCGTTCGAGGCAAGAGTGGCTTCCTGTTTCTTCATCGTCCCTTCCAACGCGGGCAACAACCCAGTCTTGACAAGGACTTGAAAACCGTTACAAATGCCTATGACCAACTTCCCTTCTTCGACAAACTTCTTAACATCTTTACCGATCTTGTACTTGAGCAACACGGCGAATATCTTTCCTGCAGCGATATCATCCCCGTGAGCAAAACCGCCGGGGATGCAAAGTATCTGATAATCTTCCAACGATTTTTCTTTTCTTATCAGTTCGTTCATGTGGACTAAGTCAACTTTAGAACCTGCTTTTTCAAAGGCTATTACTGTCTCTTCATCGCAGTTAGTCCCGTCGACTCTTAGCACGATCGTCCTGACTTCTTTCATTTTATCACCAATCGAACGTACTCTTCCACACTTTCTTCAATTCATTCACATTCTCATTAACAACAGGTTTTCCATTCAAGCCATTAACAGTAAGTTTCTTATCAGCAGTAACTTCTCCAACCTTAGCAAAAGCATTCCCTTTCATGATTTTTTCGAATTCTTTTTCATTCTTGACTTCGACTAAAAACCTGGAGTTAGACTCTGAGAAAAGAATCTTATCATTCCTCTTAAGGTTACAAGGAACTTTCTTTAAGTCTATTTTCATTCCTAACTCACCAGCAAACGCCATCTCAGTAGCAGCAACTCCAATCCCCCCTTCAGAACAATCATGACATGCTTTAACCAATCCTTTGTCCATAGCTTCTATTAGCGCATCGAAAGATTTCTTCGCTTTTTTCAAATCAACCGTAGGAACATTGTTACCCTTGAAACCATGTACCATGTAATAGTGAGAACCGCCCAATTCATCCTTCGTCTCATTGATGATGTAGATTGAATTACCAGTATCTTTCACGTCCATCGTCACAGCCTTTCTAACATCCGGTATTATACCGATCGCA
>CAZRNP010000079.1:0-3257 GCA_964601485.1 uncultured archaeon | reverse complement strand
ATATACACTATAACTACTAATATATATGAGAAAGTTTTTAAAATTATCGTTTTTGTGTTCTACTATAGAATCGATTGATAAAAGAATTATAAAATTAATATCCTCTTAGTTCATATAAAGTATACTCTCCAAGAAGAAAAGCATCTTCTGGTACATCTCCAATTTTAGTAACAATTAAATCTTCAATAATTTTTTCAGTGTCGCCTGGGTTTATTCCAGATGGCAACTTACCGGGTTCTAGAGGAAGACGTCCATGTTCCATCCCTCGTGTTGTAATTTCCGCTTCTTTAATTTTACCAAGAACACTATCAGGAATTTTATTGTACTCTAACCACCTTATAACATCTTCTTTAGAGAGATTATAACCAATAAAATAAACTCTATTTTCTTTATCAAAATAAAGGTCTGCACTTCTACTGTCAACTGATAATATCCTACCTGCATCAGAGTATTCATCTGTGTGTAATGCTATTCTAAAAAAATCCCAACCATGCGAACCCCCCTCACCAATTATGTCGTCAATAATTGTACGATTAGATTTGCGTGAAAAAGAACGTGGGTAAAATGGTCTACTCAACTTGATTACGTATTTCTTTATATCCCCAACACCTGTATTTTCAATTTCGTATGCTTTCAGCTTACTATTCCATTGTATCATTTTATCACTATTTAGTAATAGTAAAGTATTTATTTATGATTATACAACCCCTATTAGAGGTGTTAAAAATAGAAATATCCAAATTATTTGGGTTGACAGAATATGAAACTAAATGCTATGTAACTTTGTTAAAAATTGGCATTTCAACATCTGGAGGGATTTGTAGAAATTCTAGAATTCCTTATGGAAGGATTTATGATGTTTTGTTCTCTCTGAGTGAAAAGGGATTTATAAAAATTTTTGAAGGAAGACCCAAGCGTTTTATAGCCATAGAGCCTAGGATGGTATTCAATAAAATTATAGATGAGAAAAAGAAGGAACTAGAAGAAAATGAAAAACAAATTAAAGATGTCATAAACAAATTAGAGACTGTATCAAAGGTTAAAATCGAAAGCCCACTAGAAGCTATCAAAATTATAGAAGGGAGAAAGAATTATTTGAACTTTTCAGTGAAATTACATGAGAAAGCAAAAAAAGAATGGAGGGCCATTCATAGATTGCCTGTTTACAAGCCACATATAGATGCATACAGAAAAATGATAAAAAAAGGCGTAGAAACCAAAGTAATAACACAAATAACAAAAGATAACTTAAACAGGACAAAAATTTGGAAAGAAATAGGAATAAAACTTAGATATGTTGATAAAATTGACGTACGTTTCACAGTAATAGATAAAGAAGAGATAGTCCTGAGATTGAGCGATCCAGAAATAAAAGGATGGATTGCAATATGGGTTAGAAGTCCTTCTCTTGCAAATACATTAGCTAACTATTTTGATAAAATGTGGGAAAAGGCAAAAATAGACACAAAATATTTAAGTTAAATCAAATCAAGATTTTTTCCATCGGTTCTTTAATTTTTCTTTTATCTTCGGCATCGATGTATATTCCATGTCATTCTCTGGTAATCTGTGTGGCTGGAATGGTCCATGCATTCTCATGTAGTCTGCAACTTTATTAGCCATATCTCTTGCACGATTGAACGACACGTCTTTGAACAAATCGATAGGACCAATAAATTTTCCTTCATTTAACAAAAACCCTAAAGCAACAACTCTTGGCGGGCCATCGAACCTTGTTGGTTGCGCATCCTCTAGACCTACAGGCATCAATGGGCCGGTATGACTACCCCTGTTCCATCCTTCGACAAGATACGGGAATGCATAAGGTTCTGTGATTTCTCCAACATCTGGTAGGCCATGCTGAGCTCTAACAATACAAACTGGATCATCTTTACCAACATATTTTCCAGCGATTATTGAAAGTCTTGTTGTGCTAGTTGCAGCAGCAATCAAACCATCTTCATTCCTGTAAACTGCTTTAACCACATACCTTCCAGGTGTTCCAATGAATGCAAGCATGTCATAAATCTCATCTGGGCATTTGAATTTTATCGATTTATTTTCCATAACATCTTGAATTTCAAACGTGAAACCCTTGTTCATGTCTGGAGCTATGATTAAACCTGGATTACAGAATGGGTCAGCAAAACTTTTGTACAAAGGAATGTTCCATGCACCTGGATCAGTCTTATCAGCTGCAAGTACTACGACAGGTTCACTCGGTCTCTCTTCAAAAGTCATCTCAGCTACTCCTGGACCCATACCTTTAACGTTTCCAGAGAAAGTATCCTTCAACATGTCTTGTCCCGCACCGTACAACTTCATACATTTGGCTTGCTTCGTACAAGAAGTGAAAATATTCCATGCGAGACCATGAATCTTTTCATCATCAACAGGTTTCTTGTGAGACATCAAAAGTTCTAAGTCATCACCACAAGCAAAAACAAAATAATCTATTATTTCACCTTTTTTCTTAGCTTTCTCCAATTCTTTCTTGGCGATATCCATCAACTCAGGATGGACTCTGTTATGACCACAATAACTACCGACATCAGCTTTTATTATACTCAAAGTTATTTTCATACAACCACTTGGTAGAGAATTATGTAACGAAATATTAATTTTTATCTTTTTTTATTCCTAGTTCAAAACAAAGTATAGAGCGAAAAAAACCCAAAAATATACCGCAAATATTTATATATTGAAAAAACCCAAAATTAGTTACATGAATACATATTTTTTTAGTACTGAAAATAATTTTTTGTCAAAGATAAAGTTTATCTGTAGACTTTTTAAAAATAAGATTAGGTTGGAGGGGATATAGGAGTGAAATTTATTCTGAATAGAAAGAGTATGATGACGTTTGGAAAATGGAGTTTAGCATTATTTTCGTTGGTTTTACTTGGAGTTTTTATTGTTCAATATGTTATTCCAATTTTGGCTTTGGATCCCCCAACAAAAGTCGATAATATTAATGTTACTTTAATACATCCAGCTAATAATGCTTACACTAATGGAGCAAATTTTACTTATAATGTGAGTTGGGATACGATTTTTGGTCAACCAACTAATTGTACTCTATTCGGTAACTTTACTGGCACTTTTGCGTCAAACGTCACTAATACTACTACTATAACAAACAATGCATATAATATATTCAATGCTACTAAGGTAACTGACGGTAAATACATATGGAATGTCTATTGTTATAACGCAACTTCTCATGGAAATTATTCTAATTCTAACTATACTGTTAC
>CAZRNP010000078.1:0-3350 GCA_964601485.1 uncultured archaeon | reverse complement strand
GCACCATCTATAAAATTTGAAGATTGGAGAATGCATGATGTCAAAAGTCAAGAAGCTAAAGAATTCATAAAAACAATCAGAAAACATTCTTTTTTTGAAGAAAAAAAACATTAAAAGATAGGGTTTTGTTCTTCTATTCAATATAAAACAAAACTGATTTATCTCTATACTTTCATTTATGGATTGAGGGGATGTTCATGAGAAAGATATTGTTATTGGCATCAATTTTCTTTATTCTATCATTGTCGAGTGTTTATGCTGATTGTGTTGTTCCTACTGATGGTATGATTATCGGTTATGACACAACTCTTTGTTATGGGGTTTATGATTTACCAGGTAACTTATCATTTCCAGCAATCAGAATATCGACTGGTGACATAACTTTAGACTGTAATGGCGCAACATTAAATGGTGGTATTAATGGACATGGAATAGCAATGATGGGAGGTTATTCAAACGTCATTATTAAAAATTGCAACTTAAACGGCTATCGGATAGGTATTTCTTGTGGTGGTTATCCATATGGCTCAAATACTACATTTTCTAATAACAACATTTCACATTCCGTTATGGGTTTTTTCATTTACGGGGTACAGAATTTTACAATTTCAAACAATAATATTTGGAACACTCTAACTGGCATGCAGCTTCAAGGAGTGAATAACTTTACCATTTCAAATAATGTGATATTTAATGCCAGTAAACCTGATTCATCGTATGAAGCAGAAGGAATTCTTCTTACGATGGGTTCGTCTTATAATTTAATTAAAAACAATGAATTTACTAGGGTTGATAGAGGAATAGACTTTCTCACTGGTCAAGTAGGCAAAATAAATCAATACAATATAATTGAGGGCAATACTTTTCAATATAATTTTGTTAGAGCAGGAATTTATTGCTCGAATGGTCAATACAACATTATCAGGAATAACAATTTCATATACAATTGGTATGGTATTCAGATGTTTGCGTCGGATAATTTAATTTATCACAATAATTTCATCGGGGGAATATCTGTAGGTGGTTCTAACACATGGGATATAGGTTATCCTGGTGGCGGAAACTATTGGAACATATCTTGTTTAGACAATAAACAAGGTTCCTATCAGAACGAAACAGGTAGCGATGGGATATGTGATAATCCGTATTATCTCAATGCCGATAATAAGGACAACTATCCATTTGTTCATGAGAGTGGCTGGGGTGATGGTGAAATACCACCAACAACGACTACTACAACTTCCACAACATCAACAACTACTACTGTAATTACAACATCAACCACCACAACAATACCATGTAATTGTGAAGAATTGACAGAAAGAGTAGAAACATTGGAACAAGAAGTTAATGATTTGAAAACTAGAGCATCAACCATAGAATCTATCATCACTAGTCTGAAAAACTATGTGAACATCATAATATGTCAGTTGTTACCAAAAGGGTTAATGAAAGAGGTAAGTTGTCCAGTTTATTAAAACAATTGCTAAACTTCTTTTTTTCTTTTAAAATATTAAAATAAAGAATAGATAATTAATTTTGGTTATTTTAGCCTATAAGATGCCAGAAAAATAAGATCTTATGTTCATCACAACTTTACTCACAAAAGTCTGTTATAACCATAATTTGAAATTTTACTTATGGAATGGCATGTTTGGGATTTTCCAGATAACATTAGGGTTTATTTTAATGATAGTTTTAGGGAACTTTTATATAGTAAGTTAAAAGGTATTTGTAAAACTAGAATCGAAATTGCGAGACGATTAGGTACTGATAAAGAAACCATAAGAAGATGTTTTTATTTAGGTTTTAGAGACAAGAGAAAATTAGTAAAGACCTATACTTCAGTTAAATTAATTAAGAAAATTATTGAAGTTTTTGGTTTCTATTTTGACAGTGAGTTTCTTCAAAATTTGGAAAAAAACATAATTGCTTATCGCTCTTGGAATGGTTGGGATGTTACTTACCCAAATTTACCTATAAGAGAGACTCCAGAATTATATTCAGTTGTTTTTCACGTTGTCGGTGATGGTAATGCAAGTCCTAGACACTCACCATATTATTCTAACAAATGTAAAGAACTCATAAATGAGTTTGAAAACCATCTTCAAATATTTGGAAACGTTGAAATTAAACTCAAAATAAGAGAAGATGGTCTAATTTACTTGAACTTCCCTAAAGTTATTACAGATATCCTTTCGTACATACTAAAAACAAAATTCACACACCCTACCAATTTGCCACAAAGAATATTTTTTGCTCCAATTGAATGTAAAATTGCAGCAGTAAAAGCTTTTATCGATGACGAAGGTTGTGTATCTACTTCATTCTGCATTATACAAAAATCAAAGAGAATTCTCCTAGAATTAAAAAAAATTTTAGAAATGATTGACATAAAAACTGGTAAAATTTGTAATTATTCTACTGCACGCCAATTGTATATATCTGTATATAGTTATGAAAAATTCGCGAATTTAATAACTCTCTCTAATCCAAAAAAGAATAGTAGGCTCATCCAAAAAATAAAAAATTTTAATCATTCAAGGGTTAATCCTTTTGATACCGTAATAAGTCACACATGATTCATTATCAACAACTGCCCAGATCATCTCAGTTCTAATATTTTGTGCAAGCCTAACAGCTCTTGATAATTCAGAAAAAGAACAGGAGAATTCTTCTGGGATGGCATGAACGACCCAACGTGTGTGTTCAAAAGCCTCTTTTGGCCCTTTCTTCAATTTCACACCACGTTCATAAACCCTAAAGTCCGTTCCAAACTTAAATCCTGTTTTTACGAGGAATCCTCTATCCCTTAAATCTGTATAAACAATTAATCTTGCATGGAAATTTCTCTCATTCTTTACACAATAATCATACAACTCTTCTTTTGACAATTTCTTTTTTTTCTTTCCTTCTTTAACAAAAACATTCAATTTTTCTTTGTTGAATAAGAACATCGCTTCTACTAACGTTAACTCAAGTTTATCATCTAAAAATTTCCCGTATCCAGATTCTTCTAACTCACTGAAATCTTCTTTTTTCCAAACGATTACACGTTCTTCTGATAATTCTCCTTCTAACATAAAAATCACTCTTAACTCAATCTATTTAAGCTTTTCACAGTCCTAATTGCATTTTGCACATATCGCATAAATACTTTGTTTTTTTATCAACTTCCCCTACAATATTGGAAAAATTCATCACACAACCACGGTTGTTACAGTGCCCTAATCCTAATACATGTCCTACTTCGTGGATTGTTTCCTTTACAATTCTTGACTCAAATAACCCATCGTCTCTTGGTTGATGGAAGAATGACGGATCCAATCTACAAACCGAAACAACAGCAA
>CAZRNP010000077.1:0-3453 GCA_964601485.1 uncultured archaeon | reverse complement strand
ATTACGTTAGGAAACAGGCTAATACCACTAGTCTTTGACTAGTGGATTTTTATAATATCAGTTTTATAGACAAGTTAAAATAAAATCCTAAATTATCTTGAGCCTAACTTTAATAAATTCAAAATTTACAACAATCATTTCTTAACGTAAGTAGCCAACACAACACCCGGCCTTAATGTAAATTTATTCAACAAATATCCATCGACAGGCTGAAGTGTTTGACCATCACTCTCTGAGATAATCACAATAGACGGACCTAGTAATTTATCGATTTTTTCTCCATTCTCAAAACTTGGGTTTTTAACATAGTTTAAAGATTCACCTTCTTTATTTATCGAGATATTATCATACCAAATACTTCCTTTAGTCATACCCCAGTTCCCTATGTTACAAGTAAGCCAAATTACACTTTCATTCTTCTCAACATAAAATTCAGTTTCAACATAAGCCCAATCATTCATTCCAGTTAAAGGTTTAGTTTCACCTATAATTCTGTCGGGGTTATCATTCAAGTCAGTTCTAATGTAACATTGACTGTATCTTCCAGCATTGACAACTTCTATGTTTTCAGTCTTAACCCAAACACCAAGTTTATATTTTGAACCACCTATCAACGAAACTTTTTGTCTCCATTCTCCGTCCATTCCATCTTTTGATGTAACCTTGCCGCTTCTTTTTCCGTCTTTTACTTGATCAGTGGCCCAAAGAATTGTTCCGTTGCCACTCCAGCGAACTCCAGTCCAACTATCAGGCAACTCAACTTTTTCACTTACATATTTCACGTTTGGATAATCTCGCCAATACCATGAAAGAGGATATTCGGTTTGTGGAATTGATACAGTAATATCAATAGTCTTTCCTCCAGTCTTTTCATAAGAAACTTTCTCTACAAGTTTTAGCAAAGGTTTAACATCATCTACTGTTTGTACAAAGACTAGAGGATTTGATTCCAATGTATAATTCACAAAATTAGTATCCAGACTGATGTAAAGGGACACGCAAAGAACTAAGATTAATAACACTGAAATAACAACCGTATAAACTTTTGATTTGGTTAAAATATAATCGAAGAATATCCCTACACAGAGTGACAAAGGCAAGAGTAGGTTTATCACGATATTGGGAAGCTTGTAAGGCATGTACATATAGATGATGAGAGTTAGAATGGTCCAACAAACTAAAAACCTAGTAAATTTGTTTTTTGCTTCTAAAATGAAAAAGATACCAAGGGTTCCGAATAGGAATATAGCGAACTCATATTTCAGTAAAATGTCTACATAAAAAGTATAAGGTCTGTAAAAACCACCCATCTCAGTCCCGCGTTTCAACCAGTGGACGATTGGCTTTGTTATTGCAATTTGAAGGTTGTTTGGGAAACGGAAAAATGAAGTGTAAACCATCGAGAATATGAAGATGAATAAAATTATACATACGATTACTGTTTTTGAATTTTTTTTAACCCAAGAGAAAATGGATGAAACATTTTTGATTAAACTTTTGACTTTTTTTCTTCCTTTCATTGAAGAATAAAACATTTCAAACAAAATACAGAAAACCAATATAGCCAAGAAGACATATGCATTTTCCTTTACTGTGAATAGAAACGCAAGACTGATTGCAAATGAATAAGCATAAAAACTCTTCTTGAATTTATCGTATAGAAACATGCTTACAACAACAGCTAAAGTGAAGAAAACAAAAAAAATGTCATGAAGAGCAAATTTTGAATAATAGACAAATGCCGGTGATACTGCTATAAATGAAGCTATTATAAGAATGGTTATTTTTTTGAAGTATGCTTTGAGTGGATAAAGAAGTAGGACGATACCTATCCCGAAAAAGGCTTCCATTATCCTCAAGCCGATGTCATTTTCTCCAAAAACATAGAATGACAATGCTGTGATATGGTAAAGGAAAGGCCCATGAAAATCTGGGTTATATGCATATGTTCCACTATGGAAGAGTTCTTGAGCACCTTTAGCATGGCCCCCACCTTCGTCGAAATGTACAGGCCTTAGGTCAAGAGCATACAACCTAAGAAAGGCAGCGATTAAAACAATCAATATAAAAATAAACAAAAACTTTTTATCACTAACTTCCATTCTACCACTACATAAACTTTAATTGTTTAAAGAATTTAATTCTCTGTTTTAATGGAGTTATAAAAATTATTATAATCAAAATACCAATGATTGAACAAATTAATCCAATTGAATCTGAGATTGTGGTTCCATAATAAATTCTCACGTTTTCTCTACTTGGGAATATCATCATGAAAGATGGGGAAACTAAATAAATTTTGTCTGCACCTTCAACCTTCCAATTAGGAAAATATGATATCTTGATCCATAGAGGTCTATCGATACAACTTGTTCTTATGTTTATTTCTTCTGTTTTTATATCCTCTTGAATCGTACAATTACTTTCAATCTTAATTTTTGGTAATTCATTTAAATTTTCTGGTTTATTTAATATCGTCCTGAATTTTTTCAAATCATTATCACTAACTTCTTTCATATTTTTCACGAAGACCACTGGTACATCGATTAAATCTTCATTCCTAAACCACTCATAGGATAAACCCCTCCAATCATCTGTTTCAACTAACACAGGTTCATACTCTGGGAGAACGACATATTTGCCTTCATGTGTTTTTAATTCCCAAACTTCGAATGTACCTGGACCATAAATTCTTTCATATTCTGGCATGTCTTTCAACAAGTTTTTCACTTTGTCAGAAGAAACAAAGAAATGTTTGACGTTGAACAATTCCAGATGTTTTGTTCCTAACTCTATGTTAAAACTCGGGCAACCCCCACTTATCTGGCCAAAAAGACAAGAACAGCCGTTCGAATACTCACAATGCGCATTGTAGATGTAAGGACCAGAAAAAGCTGACTGAAAATGTGTCCCTTCTGTAATAGGCCTTCCAGAAAATATAGGTATAGTCTCAGTTGCTCTTGAACTCCCTAAACCTGAGTTGTACTTATCTGGGTCGTACTCGAATGCGACTCTACCAATTTTGTGTTCAGATAAAAAATCATTTGCTTTTTCATAGTCTGGCCACAAAGGCTTTGCTTCATACCCTTCATAATTCCATTTTATCCATCCAGGAATGTAAGTGACATTGTTTTTAACCCAGTATATAACTAAGAAAAGAACAATCAACGGTATCAGCCATTCTCCACGAATTTTATTTATTTTTGAAAATATCGTTGGTATCGTGAAAAGAATGAAAAGATACATGATCGGAAGAAACTTTATCAGCTGGAAATGTTTTAACCCTGGAATATTCATTTGATTCAAAGTTGGGGATAGTATGAATATAGTGAATGCCATGAACGCTGCAGAAATGAATAAAAGACATCTTTTTTCTTTTTTCCACAGGGCGACAAGAAAACCGACTAGAGCAAAAAGATAGAATATCATCAACGGTTCGGGGATTATCATGTC
>CAZRNP010000076.1:0-3851 GCA_964601485.1 uncultured archaeon | reverse complement strand
TTATAGGAATATATCTTTTTGAGTCACTTTCATATTAAATAAATAAAGGATTAAAATAATTAGGTTGTTATGAGATTCTTGGAAAAATTGTTCGGTAAGAGGGAAGAAAATGAAGTAGTAGAATCTACTGAAGAAGTTTTTGATATAGAAACAGTTACCACTCTTCTAAAGAAAAAATATAATGAAAACATTCAAGTCCTGAATACTGAGGTTAAAGCGGCTTACGAAGAAATACAGTTGGCTCTTGGGAATTACAAAGAAATTCTATCCATCCTTGAAAAGGCAAATTTCAATGAATCCCTTGATTCTGTTTCTTTGCAGATGGCCACTTCTCAAAGAAGAAGTTTCATCAATAAAATGAAGATAATGATATCTCAATTAAACAAACCGCTTGATTCTAACTTAGACTCTATAATAGATTATCAGCGTTCCTCTTTACTCTCTGTAAAAGAAGCAGACGAACATGCACTCAAAGAATTCATAATGTTCGAGCAAGTATTGAATGAGTCCAATACTGTGTTTAAAAGTTTTAAGTCAGTTTTCAATGCAACAAAAAACTTTAGTGATCTAGTTTCCAAAAAAAAAGAGCTTCTAAACCCAATAAATGATGCAGAGAACAAACTCGATTCTTTAAAGAAAAATATAGAATACATACAAAATAACAAAAAAGAAATCGATGAACATAACAAAAGAATGATGGAGTTAAAGAAAAGACTTGAATCTGAAGAGGAAAACCTGAGAAAACTAGAAGAGAGTGATGAATGGAATGAATTTAATCGATTGATAGAAAGGAAAAAGGAATTAGATCCTAACATATCTGAAGTTAGGGCCAAAATATCTCAAAATTTTTCTAAAATTGAAAAACCTTTAAAAAAATTTCAGTATTTGGTGAAGGTGGAAAAAGAAGGAGTTGATGACAAGAAAATGTTAAACAAATATCTGGATTCTCCTGTTGATGCTCTGATTGAAACTGAAAATTTCTCATTCATAAACTCTACTTTAGAAAGAGTCAAAAATAGCATCTCATCCGATAAAATAGACCTAAAAGACAAGGATAAGGCATTATCTGAAATAGATTGGATGGTTAAGAATAACATTTTTGAAGAGTTGGTTACAAAACATAATTCCATGATAGAGGAAATGAAAAAATTAGAAGATGGTATAAAAGAACAGGATGTTAGCAGGTTAAAAGCTGAGATTGAGAGTAGAATTGAACAGTCAAATAAAGAGATTCAAGAAATTACCACAGAAATAGAAAGGAATAAAAGACAGATAGAAAAATTGGAACTTTCTGTTCAAGAAAGAAAAACTAGCTTGGAGAGAAGTCTGGTTGAGTTGATCGGCAGTAAAGCAACAATAACACTCAATTAATTATGTTTTTACTTATTTGTTGAACGATATTTAGTCTTTGAATTACAAACTGAAATCTTCTATAAATTTTGTTATGACATTGTATTTTTTCAAGTATTCATGTCCTCTTTCAGTCAACATTATGACCTTCCTTTTTTTCTCGTCTCGACCTTCCTTTATGAACCCTCTTTCCATTAACTCGTTTAAATAAGTGGAAAAACTTTGGGTGGATAGGTTTGAGTACCTAAGCAAGGGCGTGGGTTTTATAGCATTGTTGTGGCGCCGAATCATATTCAATATGTCGTATATTATCTTTAGCCTATTTCTTTTGCTTTCCATTCAGTTCAACATTCAATATCTTAAGGACTTTGTATGCTATGAACAAAAATAATGAAATTGAAAACAAGTAAATCAATGCTTGTATTATTCCAAAAAAATCAGGGATTAATATATCGACAATGTTGAACATAGAGAAGAGTATCAGGAGAAAATATACCATGTAAAATTGGGGTAGAGGTTTCTGTTTAGGTTTTTTGTAATCCGAATAACCAACAAACAATAAGTATAATAACAATGCCAAAATTATTCCTACAAAAATTACTGGTATATTCAAAAACAGTATTATTGAAGATAGAAGAATTGCCACCACATGGAGGGTATCTGTTGTTTCTGGTAAAAACTTACCCAGTCTTTTACTAGAGAGTCCGTATAATAGGTAAAAAGTTGCCATAAAGCCTGAATATAAAAGTAATAATGTAGTTAATGGTAAAAATTCTCTTGGAGGAGGTCTCGTTCCTAAAAGGATGAGGCCTAAAAAAAGTATTTTTGAAAAAAACCTCAGAAAATATGCAGCCGCAAAAGCTAGAAATGTCATACTAAAGTATTTTATGCCTTTGTGGGAGGTTAGCTTGTACATTTCTCTTGTTTTGAAATAAATAATAAGGCAACTAACCATCAAAACAACTAAATAAACTAACTCGATCAAGAAATTTGGGTTTATTAAAAATCTGGGTAAAATCATATTATTCAATTAATACTGCTATTATATAAAGAAAATGGACTTAAAATGTACATTTTAACTTCTTCTTCCTTTTAAGTAGGGATTCTAAAAGAATTTCTAGAAAAATCATGAGGTGAAAATATGGATAAAAAACAAAAAATAACAATTGCATCTTTATTAGTATTTAGTGCATTAGGCGCCGGGTTTGTTTCTGCATTCCCTATGGGTTTCAGGGTATTAAATAAAGAACTGACGAGTGATGAGTTAAAAACATTAATTGAAGAAAGACAACAGATAACACAAGCGATTGATAATAATGATTATGATACTTGGAAGACTTTGATGGAACAGAGAATTGAAAAGATGAAATCAGAGTTAACCGAAGATAACTTTAAACAGGTTGTTGATAGATACAGCCAAATGAAAGAAAGAAGTCAATTAAAGCAACAAATAAAACAAGCAATACAAAACAAAGATTATAATGCAGCTGCTCAATTAAGAAACCAATTGGGTTCTTTAGATGGAAATACTAAAGGAGGATTTGGATATTTGATGGCATGGTAATACGAATTTTTTTCTTTTTTTAATACTTATGTTTGAAAATTGAAAAAAGTAAACGATTTTAGGGTTATGATAGTATGGAAGACCGAATAAAATACATCTTGATAGGAATAATCATTGGAATCGCAATTGGGATGATAACGTTTTATTTACTGATGACATTCAGGATTATTCGACCTTTTGGTCTCGGTGGTTTTAGAGAATTTGCACCAAACGGTAACTTTACAAATTTTACGAGACCACCCAGGGGAGTATGATTTTGTGAATAATACAATAATTGAACTAAAGAATGTCACGAAAACTTATCAGATGGAAGAGGTTGAAGTTCATGCTTTGAAGGGTATAGATTTGAAAATAAAAAAAGAAGAATTTGTAGCGATCATGGGTCCAAGTGGTTCTGGCAAATCAACACTTTTACAGATGATAGGGGTTTTAGATAGACCTACGTCAGGAAAGATATATATAGATGGGGTTGATATCTCCAAGTTGAATGATTCTGAGTTAGCAAGACTAAGGGGGAAAAAAATAGGGTTTGTGTTTCAATTTTTTAACCTATATCCAACATTGACTGCTCGAGAAAATATAGAATTACCCATGCTCATCCTCGAACGCGATAAGAAAGAAAGGGAAATAAAATCATCAAAATTACTTAAAACAGTTGGTTTGGAAATGAGAGCTGAGCACTTACCATCTCAATTATCAGGTGGGGAACGTCAGAGAATAGCTATAGCTAGAGCTTTAGCGAATGATCCACCTCTCATATTGGCAGACGAACCAACTGGTAATTTAGATACAAAAGCTGGTTCAGAAATAATTGAGTTTTTAAATAAACTTCAAGAAGATGAGAAAGTAACGGTTGTTATGGTCACGCATGAGTCTGACATCGCAAAATATGCTGAACGAACTATCCATCTAAAAGATGGAAAAATTGTAGAAGGAG
>CAZRNP010000075.1:0-4089 GCA_964601485.1 uncultured archaeon | reverse complement strand
GGTTTTACGAGTTCTGTTACTAAGAGGTGTTGTGATGACTTCAAGAGGTAAGAGTGGGAAGAAAAAGAATGAACTTTAATCAGATAAGTTTTTGTTAGTTAATTCTCAATTTAATCTTATTAAACCAATATTCATATACTTTTTTAGACATCAATTATCACGATGGGTTCGACGCTAATAAGTGCGAACTAAACGTGACATTTACCTAATGGGCCCGTAGCAAAGTCTGGATACTGCGCCTGGCTTCGGACTAGGAGATCAAGGGTTCGAATCCCTTCGGGCCCAAATAAACTAGAGATTTGATGATTTTTTAAGAGAATTTTACACTAAAATAAATTTTATAAATTAACTTTAATTAATTGAGTATGATGAAAGAAGATAAAATTAAAGAATTTGTCAAAAAGAGGTATGGTAAAATTGCAGAAAATGGTAAATCTTGTTGTCCTTCCTGTGGCAGTTCTTCTCTAATAAAACAAGCTAAACTCATCGGTTATTCTGAGGAAGATATAAAGAATATTCCAGAAGTATCTAACATGGGTTTAGGATGTGGAAATCCCGTAGCTTTAGCAAAGTTAAAAGAAGGAGAGATAGTTCTAGATTTAGGGTCTGGTGGTGGGATCGATGTCTTCTTCGCGTCTAAAAAAGTTGGTCCTAAGGGAAAAGTTATAGGGATAGACATGACAGAAAAAATGATAAAAAAATCAAGAGAAACTGCGAAGAAGTATGGTTACAAAAACGTAGAGTTCAGGTTAGGGGAAATAGAGAATTTACCGGTTGAAAATAACTCCGTCGATGCCATTATCAGCAACTGTGTCATCAACCTTTCCCCAGATAAAGAAAAAGTCTTCAGAGAAGCATACAGAGTTATAAAACCTAGTGGTAGAATCATGATCTCAGATTTAGTAACGGTGGGAAACCTACCAGATGAAGTAAAGAAAAGTTTCGATGCATGGGCTGGTTGTGTTGCTGGAGCTTTAGAGAAGAATGATTACTTGGACAAGATAAGAAAAGCAGGGTTTAAGAATGTTAGAATAATTTCTGAATCTAGTTATGATATAGATGTTTCCAAAAAATTGAAGGGAAAAATTACCAGTGTGAAAGTTGAAGGATACAAGTAAATTTGTTTTTTGTGTAACTAAATCGATTTTGAAACCCTAATTCCATCGATCCTAATTTTCCTATAGTCTTTTGAGAATCAAATAAAGTTTAATCTCTTCCCAACTTTCTCAAATATTTCCAATGCTTTGTCCAAGTCCTCTTTAGTATGAATGGCCGTGACTATAGTCCTTACTCTTGCCTTGTCTTTTGCAACTAATGGATAGAGAATAGGTTTCACGAACAAACCTTCCTTAAAAGTCTCCTCACTCAGCTTTATCGCATTCTTGTTCTCACCGACTATAACAGGAGTAATAGGGGTCTTACTATTCCCAGTATCAAAGCCTAAACCCATGAGTTTCTCTTTGAAATATTTTGTATTCTTCCACAGGTTTTTGAGATGCTGTGGTTCATCTTGAACAATTTTTATAGATTCCATGCATGCAGCGACAACAGCAGGTGGGTGAGATGTCGTGAAAATGAAACTCCTAGCTCTCTGTATCAAGTAATCCTTCAACTCTTGTTTTCCTGCTACGTAACCACCTAAACAAGCAAAGGCTTTTGATAAAGTTCCCATGTCTATGTCAATCTTCCCGTGTATATTGAAATGATCTATTATTCCCCTTCCGTCTTTTCCGAGAACACCGTCGCCGTGTGCATCATCAACCATCGTTATGGCATCATACTTTTCTGCTAGTTCTGCAATTTCATCCAAAGGAGCTATGTCACCGTCCATGCTGAACACACCGTCTGTCACGACTAACCTTCTTCTAAAATTTTGAGATTCTTTCAGAACTTGTTCTAGGCTTTTCATATCGCAGTGGGTATAAATTTTTCTCTCACACTTTACTAGTCTCGCTCCGTCGATTATACTACCGTGGTTTAGTTCATCGCTTATTATAACATCCTCTTCTCCCATTATGGCTTGAATAGTCCCACGGTTTGCTGCGATGCCAGCGACAAAAACTAATGAAGACTCAGTATGTTTGTATTTTGCTAATTGCTCTTCAAACTCCAGATGAATCGGCATAGTTCCACATATCTGTCTCACAGCGCCAGTACCAAATCCCCATTTATCTATAGCTTCTTTTGCTGCCTTACGGATTCTAGGATTGTTAGCAAGGCCAAGATAATTGTTCGACGATAGGTTTATGACTTTTTTACCGTTAACGATAGTTACAGCTTTCTGCTCGTCTCCTAATACAGGAAGAGGAGTATAAAGGTTCTGTTTTTTTAAGTTTTCGATTTCATCCTTCAGGAATTGTAGATGACTCACCATTTTCCCACCCCCACATTAAATATAAGTTTCTTAATAATGAAATATCATTTAATTTTTATAAGTTTATTTTAATTAAAAAATCAAAAGGTGATTGTTTGAAAGATGAGATGATTGCTGTTAGAAAACTTAAACCTGCTCCTGGCCTTGAAGTGACAACAACTGACATACCTAAGATAGGGGATAAAGATTTACTCGTAAAAGTAAAGGCGTGTTCCATATGTGGTTCAGACGTACACATATACAATTGGGAACATCCTTGGTCAGAAAGAATCATGCCACCAAGAACTCTCGGACATGAATTTGCAGGAGAAGTTGTTAAGGTTGGAAAAAACGTGAATTCTATCAAAGTAGGGGATTACATTTCTGCTGAATCGCATATCGTGTGTGAAAAATGTGTTAATTGTCGGACGGGTAAAATGGAAATTTGTAATGATGTGAAAATTCTCGGCATAGATACTGACGGTGCTTTTGCTGAATACGTTTGCATACCAGAATTTAACGCTTGGAAAAACCCGAAGAACATGCCGCCTGAAGTTGCAACTCTTCAAGAACCGATGGGCAATTCTGTTTATGTCGTGTACTCTGGTGATGTTACAGGGAAGACTGTCACTATATTCGGATGCGGTCCTACAGGCCTTTTTGCAACTGGCTTAGCGCGTTTTGCTGGTGCATCTAAAATCATAGCAGTAGATAGGAAAAAATTTAGATTGGACATAGCAAAAAAAATGGGGGCAGACGTGACAATAAACTCAGAGGAACATGATGTTATTGAAACGATAATGAATGAGACTGATGGTTTAGGTGCTGACGTATTCTTAGAAATGGCAGGAGACCCTGATGCTATACACAATGGTATCAAGAGTTTGAAGGCTGGGGGAAAATTAGTAGCACTTGGCCTTCCATCTGTACCAATAAAATTAGACTGGTCTATTGATGTCGTACAGAAATTGATAAACATTCAAGGTATTTACGGTAGACAAATGTTCAAAACTTGGCACCAAATGTCAAGCATCCTAGGTTCGGGTAAACTAGATATAACTCCTATAATAACTCACAAGTTTAAGCTAGATGAATTTGACAAGGCTATCGAAGCTGCAAGATCGGGTCAGGCAGGGAAGGTTGTTTTATTCCCAAAACATGATGATTAAAATCAGATACTTTGTGCAACTCCACTAACTCTGAAGTCCTAATTTCATTGGATCCATAATTCTAAGTTTGAAAGAAAAGATAGAAACCCGCAAGTTTTAAATACCAGGACGAAGAACCATAATATTTGCTGCTAAAAATAGTGGTTTACATGGAAAAAAAAGACTGGAAAATTCATAGAAGAAATATGATTCTTAATCATGAAATACAACATTTTACAAAAACATTTAGACAAAATTTTGTTACGTTGATCGTGTCAGCCTTAGGTCTTGTTGCAGCTTTGACTTGGAACGAAGCAATCAAATATTGGATAGATACGGTATTCCCAGAGAAAACAGTGGCATACAGGTTTTATGTGGCTTTTGTAGTTACCATAATTTCTATAACTTTCACTTATTTTATCTCGAAATTTAAGGGTTCAGATTAGTTTATAAAATAACAACTTTGTTAAATTTAAACTCTAAGAATAATATTAGTGATGTCACCTAAGATAAAGATAGATTTTTGTTCTTAGGAGAGAAAGATTAATTATGAAAGTTAAAGTGATTAAGAAAAAGAAGGAAGAAGTT
>CAZRNP010000074.1:0-4131 GCA_964601485.1 uncultured archaeon | reverse complement strand
TTCAAAAAAATAAAGATAGCTATGAGAAAGATATAATTTTTATTCATAATTCTTATTTTGTCTTTTAAATTTTTATTCACAGTAATCACTTATTTGATTTTTGAAGCGATTATAATTAAAATCTCGGAAGTGTGTTGGATAAACATACATTCCACTGCACCCTGGTTTCATGCCACCACCACCACCCATTATGTCAACTGTTCTGTCTGAGGGATCGTCAGGTTTTAACTTGGTGCCACAACACCCACCATCACTAGGACCACAATTAAAATCATTACATCCACTACTAGCTTTAAGATTATATTGTTGAGGCCAATCAGAAGCTGAACAACCTTCTCCCACCCAATAACTATATCCATATTCATCACATAATTCACCAGCATTATGTCCTATTTCGTGTATAGCACAGGTATCTTTTATACCACTTGGTAAACCATTACCACAGATAGTAAATGGAAAGCCAACAAGTGAATAACCATTGCACCAACTATCTGCACTTGCAACATAGATTAAATTATAATTTGTGCCATAGTTTGAGTGAACACAACTTATTATACTATCAGCAGAATCATGGCTTGCCTGACAATTAATATCTAAAATTTTTATATCCAAGCAATCTGGACATTCTCTAAAAGGTGATTCATCACGTACAATTTGCATTTCTTTGTTCGCACGAGCCTTATATGCAGACATGTCAGCATAATTATTTGCAACAACTACCAAAATATATGTTTTCTTACAGGTTTTACATTTAGCTTTATCTTTATAATCAGTTTCACTCATGCATCTTGGTTCACCAGTTACCGGTTTTTCACACCATTTTGGTAGATTTGTTGGACAACAATGTTTATAAGAACAAACTGGACCTGAAAAAGGACAACAGACTGTTCCTTGAGAATCTACCCAGGCACTATCACCTGATCCACCATCCATCGGGGCTCCTGGACATTTCTGATTATCAGGACATACAAGATCTATACACACACTACCATCCCAACCCTTCCCAGGTTCACAGCATGCTCTATTATATTCTGCAAATGTTGGAAATGTTGGATTGCATTCTCCAATATTACACTGTGAAGTACACCAACATTCTTTTCCTGTTTCAATGTTTTTGGTGACTGAACACCCTCTTATATCTGCATCTGGTGAAGAAGGACAACATTTATCAGGATCGCATTTACAGTCAACAAAATTAGCAGAATTAAGACAATTTTCTCCTATTAAATTATTGCAAAAAGTATCGCCCATACATTTAGAATTTGGTCCATAACAGTCCGAACAATCCTCCTTGCATTCCTCTAAAGTGCAAGCATTATCAGGAACACAAACAGGCTTTTCACCAGCTAAGCTAATTCCCTTTTCAGTTTTACCTATACAAACAGTGGCTGTTTCGACTAAACTTATATCTTTTACAAATTTTGGTACTGGAGAGGAATACCTTACTTCATCCTTTTCATAGGTTAAAATACCATTTTTTACGCTGATATTACAAAGAGTTATATATTGACAATACAGAACGAATTCGCTCGGCTCTGAAGAAACCCTTTCGATCAACGAAACTAAACTTTTAGCTTCCGCCTTATATTCAGCTTCTTTAGTCCTTTCTCCTTCACCAAGAATAAAGTTTTGAGCTACCATAAAAAATAGTAAACCTACTACGACCAACCCGGTCAATACCATAAATTCCGTTGCTGCCATATCATTTATTATTAATTCAGATGGAATTAAAATTAATCAATTATAAACCCAACTTCTACTTTCGTTTCCATTCTTTCAAACATGAGATTATAATTAAAAATTCTCCCTCTACCCATCAACTTATTCAGTAAAGCGCTCAATGAAAACTCTTCTGGAACAGACCCCATGAAAGGCATAGTTGTATTACATTCAAGCTCTTCACACCTCAACCTTTTATCTTTCACCTTAATACACAGATAATTTCCAGTAGCAGTCTCATCCGAAATTATCTTGTTGATGAGCTGTTCTTTTTCATATTCCTCGTAAGGGTTTGTAGCGATGTATACTCCTTCGATAGTTTCACCTAGATTAATCGTGTATTCCCTTTTATTCCCGACAAAACTCCAGCACTGGTTGTCAATGATACTCTTCGTTTCATCATACTGTTCCAAACTCCTCTGTTCAACCTTAGCAAGGCTAACTTGTACTATTTGATTATAAGCTATAGAAAAAATTATAAGAGCTGCTATAATACCTCCAGCTATCCAAATCCAATTAGATATACCTTTCATAGAACCTAACTCTCTACGATTATCTTGTTACCGACATCTTCGAACTTTATGATAGTCACGTTCTTTAACTGTTCAAACTTGCTTGTGTCAACAGAAGCAGGTGACTCGACAGCATTTTTTAAATCATCAACATTAACACTACCTACATCTCCCTTTAAAATATAACAAATCACATCTTTTTTGAACCTCTCACCTGTCCTATCCCAGCATGCCCTCATGTATGTCTTAACTTGTGATGTAGAAAATTGACTAGAATCTATTATTTCTGCCTTTGGTCCTTCATCTGGTTTCATCCAATTTTCTACATACATTTTTATTTCATCGGAAAAGTAGAGTACCAAACTAATAACTACTGTTGCAACAACAAGAAGTATGATCCACTGCACAACAGTCTCTAAAGCTAAACCCTTCATCCTATTACCTCTATAGCGTCTTTAGGACCATTGTATTCTACAAGCAAAATTTTTTGATAGTTTATAGTCGAGTTTGTGAATCCTTTTATTTCCATGTCAGACATGATTGAATCTATACTGTAGTTGTAGATATTAGAAGATATATTGAACAATACCAAATCAGTAGACCTATTATAATTCCAAGAATCACAAGTTATGGCACCACAAATTGATGTTGGTACATCTTTAGCCAGGAATCCTTTCAACTGAATTGTCTCTTTTATACCTGCAACAGATGGTATCATACCTATGTTTATACCTGGTATTTGATTAGGTACAGTAAATAGATTTATTTCATCTAGGACATTCTGTTCTGTTAATGAGAGTACTTCACCATCTATTGACCATACTATTTGATTTTTTGCACCACAACCGTAGTCTGAATTTTCAATAGATTTACAGTGGTCTTCTTTTATTAGAATTTGAGTTACATTACCCTCGCTTACATTTTCTACATGTTCAGAAAGCCTTAACTCATAACAAGGGTGTGATTCAAATATTCCTTTTATCTCTGCCTCACCCCAACATGCAATTATATAAGCTAGCAACTTTCTTGAGAAAATTTTATTGTCAGTATCATCAACTGTCTCTACCTTCGCATGGTCTTTAATAGTAGGCCTACATGTATCGGGAACAGATGCAATTTCACTATTTGTAAAAAAACTTATGACTTTTATGTAGACATCGCAATAAAACCAATTTGCAGCATTCTTAAAAGTCCCTGTAATTAACGAGAGAAAAACCAGTACACTAGCAATAGCTATTATTAGACCCCAAACAACGTTAAGCGCCAATCCTTTCATTTTCAACCTTTTTGACATATATAATTTGATTTTCATACCTAATTATAATTTCCGTAGAATATCCCAAATCTTCTACATTCACACTAGACCTATCAATTCTAGATGGGTCAATATAATTTAGAATATCCGAAGAAGTTATATCTTCTGTTGAACTTACGATCAATCGCGAACAAATAACACTTTCCTTTCTCCCCCTATTTTCTTCAAAACATTTGTAGAGTAAATTTACAATAGAACTTACAACATACTCCTTTCTTCCCTCGATTTTAATTTTTTTTTGAGAATCAATTGTTTTCAAGAGGTTTAGAGTGATATTTATTAGAATGAGTATCGCGGCTATCGCAACCATGATCCATAAAACTTTTTCCCACATTTCCATTTCAAACACTATATCTTGATTTGAGTTACTACACCCTGGAACATCAAAACCATTAAAAAGAAAACCATCGTAAATAAGATTACTGCCCAAATAAGGAATTCCGATATATAATGGTCTCTGTGTACCTTATTGAACCCCCTTTCTAACCCAGTGATAAAAATAGCGACTATGATTGCAACTTCAATCAAGTATAATCCCCCAATCAATTCCATGACTGTTGGCGGCATGACCCTTTTAATATCTAA
>CAZRNP010000073.1:0-4145 GCA_964601485.1 uncultured archaeon | reverse complement strand
ATTTCTTTTTTAATATACTAGGTTTTCCATATTTCTTAATTTTCCCATCTTCCATAATTGCAACGTTATCAGAAACAGCAAAGGCCTCATTTACATCATGAGTTACATAAAGAATAGTCGCACTAGTCTTTTTCTGAATATTTTTTATTTCATTCCTCAATCTCACTCTTTCTACGATGTCTATCGAAGCTAGAGGTTCATCGAGAAGAAGTACGGATGGTTTGAACGCTAACGCTCTAGCTACTGCCACTTTCTGTTGTTGTCCTCCACTCAATTCTCTTGGATATCTATTTTCGAACCCTTTTAAATCAATTAATTTTAATAATTCTTCAATTCTATTCTTACTTTCTTCTTTTGAGTAATTTCTAACTTCCAGGCCAAAAGATATGTTATTTTCAACTGTTAGATGTGGAAAAAGGGCATAATTTTGAGGAACAAAACCTGTATTTCTTTCTTCTGGTGGTAGTGAAGTTACGTCTTTCTCGTCAAATAAAATCGAACCTTTATCAGGTTGAAGTAAACCGGCAATTATCTTCAAAACAGTAGTCTTACCGCAACCACTGGGTCCGAACAAACAAACCAATGAACCGTCTTTAACAAACAAATTCATTCCTTTCAAAACTTTATTACCATCAAATGATTTGTCTACCCCCTTTAATTCAATATTCATACCTATCCCTATGATTTTTAAAATTAATTAATAATAATAAATTCATGAAAAAAACGAATCAATTAATATCTATAATCGTTATTGGTTTTATAATCATCCTTGGTTTGGGTTATTTAGGGCTGAGAAGTAAATCCACAGAACTGACCGTATACACTTATGAAAGTCTTCTAACATGGGGTAAGAACCCAAGCGCCACTCTAGAATCAGTCTTCGGTAATTTCGAAAAAGAAAATGGAGTGAAAGTGAATGTTGTATATTTTGATGATGCTAGGAGCGCTTTACTAAAAATCATAGAAGAAAAAAATAAACCGAGAGCAGACGTTATCATCGGTATTGACAATATTTTGATATTCGAAGCAAAGAAAGCAGGTGTTCTTGAGAAATATAAACCAAATAATCTAGATGAGATTCAGCCTTGGTTAATAACTACGTTAGACTCAGAAAATTTTGTCACACCTTACGATTATTCTGTCATCGCTTTTGTCTACGACACTAAATACATTTCTAACAAAACTCATCCAAAGATAGAAAAATTGACGTTTAAAGATTTGTTAAAAACAGAATATTCAAAACACATGATAATAGAAGATCCCACATTGTCCAGCACAGGAATATCATTCTTGTTATCTGAAATAACCGTTTATGAAAAAATACTGAAAGAAGATTGGACCAACTGGTGGAAAACGATAAAAAAGAATGTGAGAGTAGCTCCAAGTTGGGGACAGGCAATAAACGATTTCTGGACACCAGAATTGAACAGACATCTGTTAGTCAGTTATGGAACTGATTCTGCTTACAACGTTTACTTTAATTATTCAAAGGATATGAAAACAGCTTTGACACATGAAGATGGAAAAAATTTAGGTTGGTTACAAGTTGAAGGTATAGGACTTGTTAAAAACGCTCCACATGATAACGTGGCTAGGAAATTCATAGATTATTTCTTGAGTACTAAAGTTCAAGATGAGATTCCTACTAACAACTGGATGTATCCCGCTAACAAGAACGCAAAATTAGATGAATCTTATTCTTTTGCTATAGATCCAACCAAAGTAGATATATTGAACAATTACATAACACCACAAGAGATAGAGACTAATTATGAAAATTGGCTTACTACTTGGAAGAACATCATGGTTTAGTTTTTATTACTAAAAGACTTCCTTTTTTAAAACTTATAATCGCGGTATTTCTCATTAAAATATTACTTATACCAAGAGTTTCACAAATCTTTAATTTCCCGTTAGTGATTTCATACTTCAATCCTTTTGTTTTAATTTTGTTAACTTCTTTGGTCAACGGTATAAGTGAGACTATATCTCCTACTTTACCACAAATTTTTCCAGAATTTTTTATCAAGAATATTTCGTTATATTCATCTATGATTTTACTTTTGACGCCTCTTTCATTCAGCATTTGTAAAAGAAGTACGTTGGCAATTACATGATCCAACCTGTCTCCAAAAACACACAGAATAAGAACTTCCTTAAAACCCAATTTCATAACTAATTCTACAGCAATCTGCATATCAGTCTTATCTTTCTCTCGATTATATCTTATAATTTCAACGCCTTTCTTCAGAAAATATTCTTGTGTTGGTTTATCCAAAGAATCCAAATCACCGATTATCATTCTAGGTTTTATATTCAACTTTTTAGCATGTTTTGATCCACCATCGACACAGATGATGTAATCAGTTTTTTTAATCAATTTCTTGTAGAATCTTTTATTTTTCATTTTTCCGTTAGAAATTATAACTGCCCTTTTTTTCATGTCATTCACTTTTGATTTCAAAGAGTTAATATTTTCCTTAATAAACTATTTATATGAAACTTCAATCGATCTTGTCACTTTTGTTCGGTTTAATTTCAATAATATTCCTAACAGTATTCTTCTATTACCCATTTTTTTCAATATTAAAAGATGCATTTTCAGCAGGAGAAAACATCATAAAAGGTATAACAGACTCAACGAATTTAAACGTATGGAAGTTTACATTCTTAGAAGCAACTTTATCGACAATACTTACTTTGATTATTGGTTTACCTGCTGGTTACATATTCGGAAAGTATAATTTCCCTTTGAAAAGATTTTTCTTATCATTCTTAACAGTTCCTTTTGTTTTACCCGGAGTTTTTGTAGCATTAGGTGTCATAACTGTCCTAGGTCCTAATGGATTGATCTCAACGATTTTAAATTTAACGATACCGGAATCTATAGCATTCGGATGGATTGGTATACTGTATGCTCATGTGTTTTATAATATTCCCCTGATGATTCATTGGGTCTCATTCTCTATCAGACAGTCTGATCCGGATATGGAAGAAGTAGCAAAATCTCTCGGAAGTAAAGGTTGGCACAGATTCAAGAGGATAACTCTACCCACGATTCTTCCTGGAATTATAGTAGCATCTCTTCTGACATTCATATTCTGCTTTCTCAGTTATCCTGTTGTTGCTATACTAGGTGGAATCAGTTTAAGGACGATGGAAGTCAACATCGCGTCTACTTACAAGACGTTCCCGTTGACAGGAAAATCCATGGCTGCTTCCCTAGCTCTTTTACAGTTTCTGGTCATGATAGTTTTCGTTTATCTTTACATGAGGAGTTTAAAGTCGATGACAGAGAAAAGAAAGATTGGTCGATCCGAAACATTAAAAAAATTACCAGAACTTTCAAAAGGTTCAATTAAAATTTTAATAATAATTTACTTAGTATTCTTATTTTTATTTGATGCGTTTATTTTCATTGGTATATTTAACAAATCTTTAAGGAATTCTTACACAAACGTTTTCACGTTTAACAATTTCATATCAGTTTTTTCTTTCATTCCTAACAGATTCTTGGGAGTAGAACCTTCTAGAGCAATTTTCAATTCGTTATTCTTTGCACTCTCATCAGTCTATATAACTAGCGTCCTTGCTATTGGAACTTTGATGTTGAGAGAGAAACTCAGTAAAAGAATGTTAATAATCCTTGACACTTTCATTTTCTTGCCAGTTGCCGCTTCTTCTATAACTTTAGCGTTGGGTATGGTTAGAGGGTTTAACACGTTGAATATTTTTTACACTGATGTATGGTTTTTCATAATCGTAGCACATTCGATAATCGGATTCCCGTTCATAATGAGAGCATTTTCTAACGCAAAAGATAGAGTCGACCCAGATTTAACCGATACTTCCAGAAGTCTAGGGTCGAATAGATTAGAGACATTACTCAGAGTTGAGATTCCGTTGATGCTACCGACGATTATAGTAGGTATGGTTTTTACTTTCTCACTGAGTATCGGTGAATTTACTGCGACTAACTTTCTTTGGGAGCCTCAAGCTACTACCATGCCAGTTGCGATTTACAGGTTTATATCGATGAGACAGTGGGGACCAGCATCAGCGATGAGTGTTATATTGGCTTTAGTTTGTTTTGTTTCATTCTTGATTATTTATCGATTGTCAGAAGAAGGGACAGGAATATTTTA
>CAZRNP010000072.1:0-4264 GCA_964601485.1 uncultured archaeon | reverse complement strand
GGTATTTTGTTTGTTATAATTGGAATTTTCGTTATTTTGTACTACTTTTCCGTCGATAAAAAGAAAAAATCTAGAATCAGATAGATTTTTGTTTATATAGACCAAAGCTCATAAAAAATGAACCTTTATACTACATCTCTGCGGGAGCATTTTAAAAATTAGTAACCTTTATGATATAAAAAATAGTGAAAATAGATTTAACTTCTTTGAAACCTATAATAAATAATAAGTTACAAAATTTTAACAAAATAGGTGTTTGTGTTGGATTTAGAAGATGAGAAAAAACAAATTAATGGCACAAAACCAATAGAAGCAGGAAAGATTGAAATTCCAAAAATAGAAATCCCAAAGTTTAAAATCAGTAGAGATGAATGGATGGCGATAGGAAGTCTTTCTGCGTTTGCGTTCATATGGATGCTTTTTATTGCACCATTTTTAATGACATCTAGCTGGTTTTTGAATTTGATACCACCAGTTCAATATTTCTTGTATAATTTTGGTATCATGATATTCACGTTCGTTGTCCTAGGTACACCGTTGAGTTATACGTTAAAACATCATGTGGATTTGAAGGGTGTTATCAGGGGTGGACTCACTTCATGGTTGTTCGTCAGTTTTGTGATAGACACGTTTGAACCCCCGTACATCGTTGGACCCAATGGAGCAATGCTTATAACCAACATGGAATCTTTATGTGGAACGAGTCCTGATTACACATTATATTGGATATATACAACTTTATTCCCAGGAATAAAAGATGCTTTTGTAAACCTGCCGTTTTCTGGTAGCTGTTCTTTGTTGTTCTTGGGAATATATTTATTATCACCAATTTTTGCCGTAATCATAATGGCCTTTATCCTTAAACCAGGAATGCTAAGAAAATTGTTGTTGAGATAATTTAATATTCAAACTCTAAAGATGACCCAATTTTTACCCCATGTTCTTCTGTAAAATTTGAGTTTACTTCTAACACATACATAGCCTTTTCTTTAGGTCTATAAGTTGAACAAATTAACTTGCAAGGCTGGGCATTTTTCGTTATATCGACTACTTTCTTTTCTTTATTGATCCAGATAATGTCGATAGGAAAACTCATGTTCATCATCCAGAAAGTCTGATAATTTTCTTCATCGAAAATGAATAGCATGCCTTCATTATCAGGTAAAGTTTTTCTGAACATCAGGCCTTTAGTTCTGGTTATCATATTATCTGCTATCTCTGCTTTTATTTCAGTTTTACCGATTTTAACGTTGGCGTATTTGACTGGTGATTTTTTGAATAAGAATATTATCAATAAGATTATGACAAAAGCTGACAAAATTATTATTTCGAACTTCATTTATATCTTATAAACATTAATTTTCTTTAGGCTTAATATTTAGTAGGCAGGGGTTGCCAAGTTAGGTCAAAGGCGTAGGACTGAGGCTCCTATCCGTTAGTCGGTTCGAGAGTTCGAATCTCTCCTCCTGCATTCAAACTGTGTTCAAAAAAATGTGTAACATTTATATATGATAGGTTTTTGTTATTGGAAATGAAAAATTTAGATTATGAAAGAAAATTTTTTGTTATTATCAATCATAATTGTTTTGATATTAATCGTAGTGAATTTTTATATATCATTTACAAAAACTACATTTCCAACTAATAAAAAATTGATAACTAAAACTACTACTTCACAAGAAACTAGTACAGTGACGACTACGATCATGACCACGCCTGCGACAACAATTTTACTACATAATATAACAACTACTACGACAGTTACATTCACAACAACTACAACTTTACCCGAAGGATGTGAATATCAAAATTATAGAATGGCATTTATTTTAGTTGAAAACTCAAACAATCCACATAACCAAGAAGATGTTAATAAAATAAACATAATGAAACAAAGAACTTCTCAAGCATTTGCGTGGGCAACGAATAATTTAGCTTCTATGGATACTAGTTATCCACTAATAATACTAAGTCTTGGAGAAAATCCTTCTGAGGAAAATATAACAAAGGAATTTTATAAAGGAAATCCTGATAATTTCCATTTTATTACGATTTTTAATACATATGAAAATTCTACCATTCAAAAACATAACATTATAAAAAATAATATTACAGGTATCGGAATAGGCATTTTCGATAGTACAAAGAGATATGGAAGTAATGAGATATTATTAGGAATAAATTGGATGGGAATTATTGACAATTACGATCTTGATAATGAATTTGATATTGATGTTGCCATGAGTGGAATATTACATGAAACAGGTCATCAATGGTGTTGTTATGTTGGTGACAATTTTGCAAGAGGGGAAAATGACGCTAAATTGGAGATAATCCAACAAAACATACATTTTTACAGAGGATTAGAATCTCCTTATGAAACTGGAACACCGATGAACGCTGATTACTGGGTAAATAATAATGATGGGACATATAGAAGAGAAAATAAAATTGGGATTGAAAGGTATCATCCATTCGAATTATATTTTATGGGTTTGTTGCCTGAGGCAGAATATGATACTAAGTTTCAAATATATGATGCAGGAATTCCTGGTGCAAATATGAATTTTACAAATGCTGTCCCGTATAAACAGGTTAGTGTTAATGACATAATTAAAGTAGAAGGAAAAAGGATATGTAAATGAACCACTTTATGGATTAGAATGTTACATAAAATGGTAAGTGTACTATAATTCCATTTAAATCTCAACAAGAACTTGACTACAATTGCTGTTCTCACGTTCTGTACTTTACTGATAATAAAGACTAATTCTAAAAACTATATACTGGACAATCTAAATCTTTATATACTACCACTATTAAGTAGTGAAATATGATAATAAAAAATAATCACCCTGGAACAAAGGAGAATCCACCAAAATTCATAATGGTTAAATTTGATGGAATGGGAAACCCTGTTGGAGCAAAGCCAATAAATAACCCGTCAGTTTGCTATGGGGAAGATGATAAAAATTCAGGGCATGTTTATGAATTTGATGAAAAAACAGAACCATCAAACCTAGTTCTTAACAATGACATTATAAAAAAACTGATATTTTTTGTAGTTAAAAACACCGAAAGCTTACGCCAGGAGATTAAAGAGTCTAACTATTATTCTCAACAAATCCTTCGAGATATTAGAGATAATAACCAAAGCCAATTAAACGATTCGCTTTTGGATCAAACTCAAATATTGAAACAGGAGATTGAAAATTTTGGAAACTGGGCAAATTTACAGATTGAATACAACCAAGCAATTGAAAAAAAATTAGAAGAAATGAACTTAAACATCTCTAATTTGACAAAGGAGATAACTGGGACTAAAAATCATGAAATGGATTATAAAAAAGCCCTTAAACCAATTTTAGAAAATCTTTTAATTTTGATTCAAGAAGTAAAAAATCAAAAATTAGTTAAATCAACGCTTGAAGAAAAACTGAATGAATTATCCAAGAATCAAAAACAGATGAAAGAAGATTTATTGGTTACCCAAGAAAACTTATCTAAGAAAGTTGAAAACGACATTCTTTTAAAAATTCAAAAAATGATGAAGAAAACTAAAAAGAGACCAAGTAAACCGCAAAAAGCTAAAGTCATCATGTTTTTGAAGAATGATTTTCAGATAGGACTGTTCAGTAAAGTCTTAGTAGTGACAGATAAGAGAAATTCTGTTTTTGGTAAGATTTTGCATGAATCTGTAAGAAAACTGACTGAAAATGCAATCTATGTAGCCATAGAGAACAGAAAAAAAGAAGAAACGCTTGACATACCAGTTTTAGAAGCAATAAAACAATCAGATTACGTTTTTATGATCGGTAAACATCCTAAGGCTGAAATGAAAGAAATAGCTGAAATGTTAAGGAACATAGTCAAAATTGTTTTAATAAAGAGATCATTAAAATACTCGATTCTTTAGAAAATAAGAGAAAAACAGTAAAATAGTATTGCATAAATAAAATCTAGTGTGTTTATGAGAAAATTGAATTTAGACGTATTCATCAACCCTGGCAAGTACAAGCAAAAAATACCCGTAGAGAAGATAGTCGTCGACCCAAAAGTCTCTAGAAAAGGCATTAAAAGATACAAAATAATGCTATCCAAAGGAAAAAAATTAGGCACTATAATCGTGATAAAACATCCTCGTAAGAATATCTATGCTGTTCTCGACGGTCATCATAGGTTTCATGCACTGTTAGAATCTGGAGTTAAGAAAATAGACTGTGCTGTTGTTGGTGATTTCTCTAGTTTCATGTTCTACTTGACT
>CAZRNP010000071.1:0-4337 GCA_964601485.1 uncultured archaeon | reverse complement strand
TGAGGAACAGTATACTGCGTCTTCAAAGCCATTGGAATAAACCAAAAACCCATGAGTAAGAATGAAAGGAGAAAAGTTTTGAACAGAAAATAAAAATTTTTTCTGAAATTTCCGGAAAATAAAAAGAAAATAGAAATGATTCCGAAGAAGATGGCGACTATTGCATGGCTCAACATTACTAGGCAGAATAGTATTCCAGAAACTATCCAGTATTTGTTTTCTTCTATACCTTTGTAAAGAAATCCTAAGAAAAGTACAGCTAAAGATAGGCTTAAACTGTATGAAAACTCTCCAGCTAAAGTACTCGGTATGTTACCGCCCCACATCGAGTATATTTGATCAGGCGATATCCTCTCTAAGAAAAGAAGAATTAGAATCATCGAAGCCGCTATTGCTGGTACTGGGAATTTAAAACCCATCAGCTTGAAAGAAAAAAAAGTGCAGATTGGGAGTAGAAAAGTACCTAATACTGTAATTATCTTGAAAGATACTGGAAGGGCTATGAAATAACCTAAAAGGCCTGAGATGAAAAAAGTAAGTGGAAAATAAAATTGGAATGCAGGATAGCCGAGGAACCAATCTTGAGACCAGCTGATTATTTTTCCATGTGGAATCAGATATTTGTTCATGTAGTAAGTGCCATAGTAATGCCCAACAGTATCACCAGCACTGATGGTAGTGTTTGAAAACAATAGACTTGGTTTAAAATAACTGAATAGAAAACCAATGATACAAAGGAGTACTATAGTGTTTATGATTAATTCTATTTTTTTTTGTATTAGATCGAGAAAATTTAACTTTTTTCCTTTTCTGATTCCTTCCATTTTCTTCTCCCGCTGATTTGATAATACAGAAAAATTAATATAAGCACAAAAGCTACGGCTACTGGCCAGTAAGTAGGTAACTGTATTGTATTTTCTTCCCCATCTTCAACGATTTTAATTATCGTCTGGGCGAACGACGAGTAATGTAAATCGTTATACTCATATTCTATCGAAGCTAACACGACATAACTGCTCCCCGCTAATGCTGAGAATGAAGAAACATCAAAATCTATTTTTTTTTCTTCCTTTGTCCCGATAGTTACATTACTATCCTCGGAAACAGCCTTCAATTCCCTTGGTAATATTAGTTTAATTTTTAAGTCATGTGGTATACTGTCAAGGTTCCTCAAAGTCAAAACAAGTTTCTTACTCTGCTTCCCACTCAAACTCAGTTCAGAAAAAACACCAGACACTTTATAAACAGTCGGGGTCTTGTAGGTTATGGAGTCTCGAGATACAGCAGAAAAAGGATAACCGTTAGCGTCAGCATAATCAGTTAAAATCACGAGTGGATAATTACCTGGTAAGGTTTCTTTCGTTTTTGTGATGTTTATGTTTCCGTCAAAAGGTATGTTTGGTTCTAAATTACCAACATAAAGTTGGTCTGTTTTAAAATTGTCTGTTATTAAAGATACTTGGACATTGTGTGCTGTTTCATCCCCAGAGTTCAATAGTTTAACGTGTGTTTTTGTAGTCTTTTCTTCCATAACTTCTGTGGTAACACTCGTAGTGAGGGAAATCACACTGGCTGAAACTGCTTGGATTATTAATAGACAAAAGATGAATGATATCAGTTTCTTGGAATGCATATTTTATATCTTAGATGATATAGTTAAATAATTTTTATTTCAGTAAAACTTACCAATCATATTTTTTCTTTTGGACAGGAGAATTGAATCACAATTATCTTTAAGTTATAAAAAAACAAATAAATATTATGATTACATGATAAATGTCCGATTATAACTTAAAATTATTTAGGTGCTTAACCGAAAAATATAAGAAGAGGTTCATAGATGATAAAAAGAATTCAATTAATTATCTTATTTATAACCTTCATCTTAGTATATTTTGTAAGAATTGATTTGTCAAATGCTGCTCATTGTATGGATTGTTCTTGTCATATATTTGGAGGCGCGACAGCAATATGTATTCCTTGGAATGATGATCAGGGTTTATTTGGTTTTTGTCATACTGGTGATGGGGTTGGACAATGGGGAAACTCTTGTGAGCTTTATCCTACTTCAAGTTGCCATTGGGATGGTGGTTACTGTGCTGGAAGTTGTAATTGTAATTGTGTTTCAGACAAATGTCCCGACATAGATTCTGATTCAGGTGGTTGTAGGATATCTCATGCTTGGTATAATTATCTTACTTATAATAATGTAAATTGTGATTTTGTGTGGGATAGGAATGAAAAAAAATGTGTCGCTTGTGATGGTAAAAAAGAGTTAAAAATATGTGGAGATACAACAGGTCTATATCATGCAGATAATGCTAACTGTAATGCCGATTGGTGTACTAAAAATGGGAATCAAAAATGTGAACAAGCATGTGGTGCTGCTGCAAACTGTGATGAACAAACATCAGAAGATTATTGTCCTACTCAAGGTACATGGTGTAATAGTACTTGTGCCGAGATAGATAGGGACAATTCTCAAACAGCATGTATAGATTCTGGTGGTAATTGTGTTCAAAAATGGTGGAATATCGGTGGAGAAGTTGCTGCTACAACCTGTTGTGGAGATGATGCTGGAGAAAACTACAAAACAATGGACAGTGGATATGACGAAACTTGGAGAAAATTCATGACTGGTGATAACCCTAGCGATGATGCATGTTGTAATAGAGGTAATGATTGTGTGTATCAAGGTACTTGTTATTCTGCAGGCGATGACCCTTCTTGTGCTAACCGAATCGATTCTGACAGATGTAAGCATGATGTGAATGGTGATGGTAGGTTTGATGGTTTCTGTGCATGGGGATGGTTTTACGATTGTGATTCTAATTCAGGCGACTGTGGGTTATGTGGTTATAACTGGGTTGCAACAGGGGACGGGAACATTGGCGAATATTATCAAGGATCTAACCCGAATTATCCATCTAGTTGTTGTGGAGATGATGCTGATGAATACAGGGTAACATGCCAACAACAAATGCCATTGCCTCCTACAGGCGGAGTGGATGTTTGTAATATACCTGGTAAAATTAATGTTGCTTGTTGTAATTTCTTAGACCCAAATAAAAAAGACTGTGTGTTTAATGGTAATTGTTATCAAAATGGAGTAGACCTTGATGCAAACAGCGATGGATCATCTGATGTAAAATGTGTGAATGGAATATGGATGAACATGTGTAAAGCCTACTCAGGAGGGTTTTCAGATAATTATGAATCACTACCTTATTTTAAAAAATGTCCATACCATGGGACTGAATCGGTAAACCAGATGAGAAAGTATACGTGGAAAAACATAGGGGGAAATTATGAATGTTATTGTTATGTTGGTGATGAAATGAGTCCAACTGCATGGGGTTATACAACTTACGATTCCTACATAACAAAAGTTTGCGTTGATACTGAACTCGATTATACTATCGATGACGATATAAAATGCAGTTCTGGATCGACAGAAGATGCGTCAATAAGCAATGGTAATAAAATATACGTGACTGCTAGAATCAACGGTACTGGTTGGTATTCTGGGAGCTGGTGGTTTGTTGGCATGGAATTCTGTAAGGCCTACCCATCGAACCCAGAGGGTACAAAGACTAACTGTGTGAAAACTTGGGCTAATCATTGGAAATGGGAAAGCGGTATGTCACCTAGTGGTTGTGATTCACCAGAAGATTGTGGTTGTGATTGGGGTCCAGATTCAGATCATCCTCTGTACGGTATAGCAGATGGTGGAGGATACATTGATGTTACTTGTTGGGTCCCAGCTTCTCATTGGTATCCCTTGAATAGCAATCAGAGAATAATGTTCTGGATTTATGAGAGAGATTTAGGTGTGGATGCAGGAAATAATGGTTGTGGTCCAGATGATTGTGCAGGAACTCAAGCTGATCCTCCGTGTCCATCCAATAAATGTTATGGAGGTTCTTACTATAATGATGTATTATCTAAAAAAAACCCAGCTTCAGTCAGAGTTAAAGACCCGAGTGCGATACCCGTAACAACGACCACATACCGTAGGGCTGGTGGTGGTTGTCCAACATTATTCGTCTACGATGGAAAGGATTACGTGAAAGAGAGAAAGTCAAACATCCATTCTGAAGTAGGCATCGATACTGTTGATGATATTACTTTAACAACTAAACCAATTGTTGTCGATGGTAATTACTTATTATCATTAAAAGAAACAACCTTGCCAGAACATTCTTACATCGATAGTGTCAAACTCTTCGTAACAGACTCAGAAGGGAAGAAAGAAGCCAAGCTTGTCTCGGCCAAACATTCCAAGTACGGGGATGTCACTGCTGTCTTGGAAAAGAGTGATGACCTGAGGACAGACA
>CAZRNP010000070.1:0-4633 GCA_964601485.1 uncultured archaeon | reverse complement strand
GATTAAAATATTTAGCCATTTCATGCATCATTTATATAAATTCTACTACCAAAAGAGTACTTCATGCCTGTATCAAAAGACTTGATGGAGATATTAGCATGCCCTAAGTGTAAGGATGATGTTGAAGAGAAAGAGATGTTTATCGTTTGTAAGAAGTGTAAACTGGCTTATCCTGTCTTGGATAGGGATGTTCCAGATATGTTGATAGAAGATGCTTGGTCTTTAGAGAAAGCCGAAAAAAACAAATTTAAACATGGCTTAACGCTGTAAGAACTTTCTCTTTAGCGATGTTGTAAGCGCATCTAGTCCTGTTAACATTCTCGCCAAAAGTTTCAGTTAAACTAAGATGATGGAGGAATGAGAATAACAGCATGTATGAAACATCAGTTCCAGTCAATTCTCTTCCATAACCAAGATGAAAAGCCTCTATCGCAACATAGCACTTATTTGGATCTAAACATAAATTACTTGCGTGATATGTTACTATATCGCATGTTCTCTGGAATTCAAGGGCTGGGGTAAAAAATTCGAGGTCGAAATGGTAGATCTCTCCATCTTTAATCATTAAATTTTGACTTTTACAGTCCAAAAAAGCGAAGCCATTATCATGAACTCTTCTTACTCTTTTCCCTATTTCTTCTGAAGTTCTAAACACAAAGTCAAGGTCTTCTCTCTTATACAACTCTGAGATATCCACTCCTTCTACCATTTCCATGCATATCGATTTTTTATCATGACTATAAATTTCAGGTGTTTTATAACCCAGTCCCGACAACACTTCCCTTCCTTTTATTTCGTTGTTAACCCTACCCTCAATGGAAGGGAGATACAGTCTCATTTCTGGTTTAGTAAGGTTAACTGCTTGAGCAACTGAAGAAGAAATAGCGCATAAATTATGAAGGGCAAGGAGTAAAGCTGGTTTAACAACGTCGAATTCTTTGATTACAACTTTTTTGTCATTCTCTACTTTAAAGCTTACTTTATTAGTTTTCCACTGGGGTTTTTTGAGCATATGATCAATAAAATCAAGGTTGTGATCTATTTAAGTCTTTATTAAAAAGTTATCTCTAATATTTAATAAGAAGCCGGGATGGCAGAACCTGGTAATGCGCTAGACTTGAGTCAATCGGTTCCGATGTGGAAGATGGCTTGACCCTGATTTTATGATGGACAAGGAGGTGAACCGAAGGAAATCTAGTGCCCGTGAGGGCTCACGAGTTCAAATCTCGTTCCCGGCGTCCTTAGAAAAAGATAGGTTTTTGTTACAGGAAAAGAAAGTTTTATTATGATGAAGAAATACTATTTGATTATAATCACTATTGTGCTATTTTTGACAATTTCTAGCTATGTTTTATCCGTCCTCCCACCAGGAATTACTGTTTTCTGTCATACAAACAGATCTTTCTTGATTGAAAATAATATCCCTTTAAATAATACTTATGGTTACAACATCGCCAAAGACAATATGCCATTTAAATTGTATGTAGATATTGAAACAGAAGAAACAGGATTTTTGATTTTTACTCCTGCTGGAGGTTTTGATAATGAAACATATGCATACTATGATGGGACAATTATTAATGACACAAAATTCTTCCTTCTGAGTAATTTTTGTAAAGAGGATATTAAACCCATTCTTAACTTATTGAAGCAAAGAAATATTTCTTATTACAGTTGTGATTTTGAAACTTATTCAAAAACAACAGAAGATACTGATAGAGACCTAGGATTATATACAGAAAGATTAGATAATTGGCTAATGATTTGCAAGAACCTTGATTTTGTTCCAAACCTTATTCCTATAACATCATCATTATCTATTATTCTGATTATTTTAGTTCCAATTGCACTATTAGTAATAATATCATTAATCATTATTATTTTTCTTAGAAAAAAGAAAAGTATGAAGAAAAAATAATAATCTTACAATCAGAGATACCAACAACCTTTAAATTCCTTCGTCCTAATAAAAACTTCGTGAGCTTGTGTGTTCAAATCACACTCCCGGCGTTTTGATGCATTAGATAAACTTTTTATCTACTGAATAGAAAATTAAATCATGGAATTGAAAGAATTCTTAAAGCCAACTTGGAGAAAAATTTTGCTTTTTTTATTACCGACAATATTCTTAACTGTAGTTTATGTCGTATCATTAGCAACCGACTCTGATGACTTGAGAATTACCGAGACTCCTGTTAACTATACTATTTTTCATTTTCCTTGTTTCATAGAAAAAAAACTATTCTGCAATACTACAAACTGTTGTTTTGCATCGATTCAAACTCAAGTGGGGAGTTCTCTATTATTCTATCTACCATGGTTTTTATTCTCTTGGTTCATAGTATGGGCGAATGAAAAGGTTGAGCTGAGGGGGTACTTTTGGAGAAAAATGCATGAGACTGGAGACTCAAGTAAAGAAACAAAGCCTATAGAAAAAAGGAAAGAAACACAAGTTGAAGAGAATGATATCGTTAAAAAAGAGCAACTTATTAGAGAAGAAGAAGAACTCCTAAAGCAAGAAAAAGAAAAACTATACAAAACAATAGATGAACTCAACATAAAAAAACTGCTAGACATTGGATTGGATACTAGTCAGAATAAAATTCGTTGTTCAAATTGTAAAAATTGGGAGCCCATCAATGAAAACAATTTGGCAGAAATGATAAAGCATCATGGAATAAACATAATTTGGAAGTACAAGTGCAAAAATTGTAAAAAGAAAAAGCACTAACAAGTAACATGAATAAAAGCAATAACTTTTTTTCCTTTCTTTATATTTTCATTGAATTTTTCTATCGCTCTTTTTGACGTTATTTCTATAAGTTCAATGTTTTTTTGTTTGCATAACATTCCAATTTCACCAGAAACTCTCAAAAAGCCAGGATCACCAGTCCCGACAACGATCACTTCAGGGTTCTTTTTTATCAATTCTTCAAACTCATCCCTACCAAACACATGCCGAACAAAAGTTTTAGCTTCTTTTATTTTCCCGTCCCAAGAAACGACAACATCATGAGAGTAAATTTTACTATCAACTGTTATTGAACCAAATTCAATCGAATTTATCAGGGTCATGCATCATCCAGCAGCAGGTTTTTTTTCTTCAAACAACATAAGCTTGGCTAAAGCTTCTATCATTTTCGGCTGAACAGATATTAAATCAGTCGCAGTTATTATACCAACTAGCTTATCGCCTTCTAAGACAGGGAGCTTTTTTATGTTGTTCTCCACCATAGCTTGTGTTGCGTCTTCCAAAGTTTGATTGGCTTTTATTGTTATAACTTCTTTTGTCATGACGTCTCTGACTAACGTGATTTTTGGGTCTAAATCACCCGCAACTACTTTCCATATAATGTCTAGTTCTGTTATTATCCCAACCAGTTTGCTATCCTCTACGACAAGCAAGCTTCCTACTCTTTGTTGAGTCATTATCTTGGCTGCATCTTTTATTGTGGTATCAGGATGGACCACCATTATGTTCTTTGTCATGGCTTCTTTAACTAACATAATTATTCTATTCCTTTCTTCCTATTTAATGCTTTACCATTCAATAGTTTTTTAAGGTTATCATAACATTTTTTAAATAGTTGGTTATGAATAGGATTGTAATTATTGTGCTTTTGCTTGTTGTAATCTCATTTTTATTAGGTTTTATTCTTTCTATTATCACTTCCCCAACTCTAACAATACAAAAAGGTGGAATAACTGACTTTTCTGTAGAGACAAGAGCAGTCTGTGAGGAATTGAGGAATTCAACTTGTTATTACAAGTGTCATGATGAAGTTTTTCTGATAACGGGAGGTAAAGAAACGAGCATACATAAATATAGTGATTATGTTTGTCATGAACAAGGTTGGGTTGACCCTAGACAATTAACTTAAAATTCCATTAAACCCAATTAATATTATGGCTTATAAGTTTACTTTTGATTTGACAAAAGTTTCCCAATCCTTCTTCAGAGAAATTGCCAAAACAGCTGAAAGTACAAATTTAAACAGGAAAATTAGCCATGCGGTTTTATCTGTTATAAATAAATTTAAGATTCACGAAATCACTGGTTTAGATGTTCAGAACATAGTAGAAGTCGTCACAGACTTGGTTGACATACAAATCAAGAATGTTACCAACAGACCAGGATTCGTTAAAGGAAAGAAAAAAGTATTGTTTCTTCCACAATGTTTGAGAGAAAAAACACATGGCTCATGTAAAGCTAGTTTTAAATCTGAGATTCCATCATATTTTTGTAATTCATGTTCATCTGATTGTCTTGTCAATCAAGCAACTAATATAGGAAAACAGAAAGGCTATGATGTGTATATAATCGCCGGAGGTTCTTGTATCGCACGTATAGTGGAACAGAACGAATATGATGCGGTAATCGGTGTAGCATGCCCACCAGAGGTAAAGTTGGGAGGCAGTTATATGGAAAAATTGAAAATACCATGGCAAGGTATCCCATTAACAAAGAATGGCTGTGTTTTCACGAAATTCAACATAGAGAGTTTACAAAAAATTATTTAAACCAAAAAATGAGGATTTAGAATGGCATACAAGTTTAATTTTGATTTTACAAGAGTGTCTCAATCTTTCTTCAGAGAAATCGCCAAAACAGCTGAAAGTACAAATTTAAACA
>CAZRNP010000069.1:0-4667 GCA_964601485.1 uncultured archaeon | reverse complement strand
GATTTGGCTAAGTTTGCAGCAGATGGAAAAATAAAAGCAAAATTCTTAGAAGTAGAATCAGAATTTTCTGCGATGTCGAGTATGGTAGGCGCGAATGCTGCTGGTTCTAGAGTTTTTACAGCTACCAGTTCACAAGGCCTTGCGTTGATGCATGAAGTGTTGTTTGCTACTTCAGGGATGAGGTTACCAGTAGTAATGATTGTTGCTAATAGAGCTTTATCAGCTCCTATAAACATCTGGAATGACCATTCTGACACGATGGCAGAGAGGGATTCTGGATGGATACAATTGTACACTGAGAATGTTCAAGAGACTGTTGACACTTTGATTCAGGCTTACAAGATTGCTGAGAAAATCTTATTACCAGTCATGGTTTGTATGGATGGTTTTATCCTTACACATGTGATTGAACCAGTTGACATTCCTGAGCAAAAGGGTGTGGATGAATTCTTACCTAAATATAATCCAGATCATGCTGTTCTAGATACAGAAAGGCCGATGACATTAGGTCCGTTCGCTTATCCAGAACCATATTTTGACTTGAAAAAAGATATGGAAGAAGCGATACAGGATTCTAAGAATGTTATTTTTGAAGCCAATGAGGAGTTTTCTAAGAAGTTCAAGAGAAAATACGGTGATGGTTTTATAGAAGAATATAAGAATGATAAGGACACAGTAATAATTGCTTTAGGCTCTGTCTGTGGGACGATAAAAGAAGTCGTTGACAAGAGAAAGGACGTAGGTTTAGTAAGGATTAAATGTTACAGACCGTTCCCGACAGAAGAATTGATAAAGGTTCTAAAAGGAAAGAAGACTATCATCGTTTTAGAAAAGGCATTTGCTTATGGTTTAGGAACAGGTCCTGTGTTTGCTGAGATTCGTAACGCTTTGTATCCTTTCACTGAAAAGTCCAAGTTCATAAACGTGATAGCTGGTTTGGGCGGTGTTGATATAAGAGTTATCCAGATTAACGATGTCGTAGAAAAATCTAAACAAATGAAAGATGGTGAAGTAGTATGGATGAAGACTTGATGGCACCTGGGACTAGGACATGTGCAGGTTGCGGGGCAGTCTTAGCTGCAAGAATGTTGTTGAAAGCGACTGGTAAAGATGTGATAGTTTGTGAGGCAACAGGATGTATGGAAGTTACATCGACACAGTATCCTACTACAGCATGGAAGGTTCCTTGGATTCATGTTTTGTTCGAGAATTCTGCTTCTGTGGCTTCTGGTGTTAAGGCTGCTTTAGAGGCTCAAGGCAACAACCATACACAAGTCATTGCCTACGGTGGGGACGGAGGAATGGTTGACATCGGTTTTGGGGCAGTGTCAGGTGCTCTGGAAAGGAATGATGATATCATGATAATCACTTATGATAACGAGGCTTATGCTAATACTGGTATACAAAGGTCTGGTGCGACTCCTTTTGGAGCTAGTGCAACGACTACGCCTGCAGGTTTAGAGTCTCAAGGAAAGAAACAGTGGAAGAAGAATATACCGATGATAGCTGTTGCTCATGGATCACAGTATGTTGCTACTGCTAGTATCGGTTATCCTCAAGATTTAATCAAGAAAATAAAGAAAGCCATGCAGGTAAAGGGAGCGAGATATATACACATTCATGCACCTTGTCCTATCGGTTGGGCGTTTGATTCTTCGATGACGATACAAGTAGCTAAACTGGCTGTTCAGACTGGGACTTGGGCGTTGTATGAGATTGAAGATGGCGTTTTCAAGAGGACGATGACTCCTGAATTGAAGCCTGTTGATGAGTACATTAAATTACAGGGAAGGTTCAAGCATCTTAAACCTGAGACGATAAAAATCATCCAAGATCGTGTTAATGCTGCTTGGAAGGAAATGGATAATCTTGAGAAGTGCGGGGTTAACTTAAGGAGTATTTTGTAAGCCATTATTTAAACATTTTGAAAAGGTTTAAATCTTTTAAAAATCGCCTCTATACTTGTCTATTATGACAGAAATTGTTAAACTTCAAGAATATATACCTGGCATATACAACATAGGAAATATAGTTTTTCATAACGGTGTTGTATACTCAAATGTTAGAGCTCAAATTTTTAGGCAAGAAAAGTACCCATTTCCACCAGATCCTATAGTTGTTGCTATTTTTGGTTCAGCTAAACAAGGTTATAATTTAGACCAGAAGATAGCAAGAAAATGTGAGGAAGCAGCTCTAGAAACCGGAAGACAAATAGGTAAATATAGAGGAGAAGACGGAAGAAGAATGGTAGGTATAACTGGTTTTTGTCCTGGGTTACCACATGAAGCTGCTAGAGGAATACGTGAAGAAGGGGGATTTGTTGTTGGCGTCACAGCAACTAAATCACCAAAAGATCATTTGGAACTCCTTAAAACAACGCTTAAAAATGACAGTGATGCGATAAAACTCTTTAAAGAACAAGAGGAACTATACAATGTATCATTACACCCACAATATAAATTCCCAAAAGAAGCGATTGCCTTGAGGAAACTTGTATCTAAAGAATTAGAATCAAGTTTACAAGTTTTACGAATGACACCAGAAGAATTAGAAGAGAAAGTAAAAGAAGTAAATCTAGAGACAGTTAAACAAGATGTAACTTTTACTCCTGAAACACTCACAGAACTCTATAAAAGAACTAAAACTTTCTTGGAATCATGCTTAAAACTAACCTCAGACTATTGTAAAAACATGTTAAAATGGAGAAATGCTTTGACCGCTGAACTTAGTGATACAGGAATATGTATCGATGGTAGTGCCGGCACTTTAATGGAAATGTCGACTCTCTATCATTCTAATCATTCTATACTTGGGTTGTGGAGTCCTAACGCTGGTATGAAATTCGAAAATATTGAAAATAAAAGCACAGCAGATTATATCCATTCTTTTCATCAAGAAATCGGCAAGATTAAACAAGATGACCAAACTGTAATTTACACAGACGACATAAAGTTTATGATTGAAGAATTAGCTAAGGCATGGGAAAAAAGAGAAAAAAATGTAGAATGGACTCAAACCGTATCTCATTATATGCGTTCAGATAAATTTGTTGGTGAGAATTCAAAAATACTCATGAATTCATTACTCGAAAAGGATCTTTTATCTGTACTAATAGGACTTGAGTTTAGTATGAAATATTATCCGAGTATAGACAGATCATTAAGAAAAAAAGTTATCGAACCACTTGAATCTGAAATGAAAATCAAAATTCATTAATTTTTAAAACATTTAAAAACCCTTATTTTTCCTTCTATACAAAAGCTTTTAAAAATGATAGGACAAAGTGAAAGAATATGATTGGCATTGTAGGATACGGTGGATACATTCCTAGGTTCAGGATTAAAGTAGAGGAAATAGCATCCGTCTGGAATGCCGATGCCAAATCAATCAAATCAGGCTTGAACATAGAGGAAAAATCTGTTCCTTCTATAGATGAAGATACGGCAACAATAGCCGTAGAAGCTGCTTTAAACGCCTTAAAAATGGCTGGTATCAACCCTAAGGAAATAGGTGCAATATACGTCGGTTCAGAATCGCATCCTTATGCTGTTAAACCAACCTCAACCATCGTAGGAGAAGCGATAGGTGTAGGTCCAGAATTCACAGCAGCAGACACAGAATTCGCTTGTAAAGCTGGGACAGCAGGCATACAGATGGTCATGGGATTGATACAAGGTGGTTATATCAAGTTTGGATTGGCAATAGGTGCTGATACATCCCAAAGCAAGCCTGGAGATGCCTTAGAATACACTGCAGCAGCAGGTGGAGCAGCTTATATATTAGGCAAGAACGGTGTGATAGCTGAAATAGAAGGTACATTCTCATTCTCATCCGATACACCAGATTTCTGGAGAAGGGAAGGCATAGAATACCCGAGTCATGGCGGTCGTTTCACTGGAATACCCTCATATTTCAAGCATGTCGTCTCAGCAACACAAGGACTGATGAATAAACTCAGCCTAAAAGAATCAGATTTTGATTATGTCGTTTTTCACATGCCGAACGGTAAATTCCCCCTAAACGCAGCTAAAATGCTTAATTTTGATTTAGAAAAGATTAAACCTGGCTTAGTCGTGCAAAGGATAGGTAACACTTATTCAGGCTCATCCATGCTCGGCCTAGCTGCAACTTTAGACGTAGCAAAACCAGGCCAAAGAATCCTTGTCACATCATATGGTTCAGGTGCAGGTAGTGACTCATTCAGTATAAAAGTCACTGACCTGATAGAAGAAAAACGAAATAAAGCCAAGAAAATCCAAGATTATATCGACGATAAAGAATACGTAACTTACGCTCATTACACGAGGTTGAGGAGAGGTATATGAAAGTCGCTATCATAGGCGTTGGTACAACCAAGTTCGGTGAACATTGGGACAAGAGCTTGAGAGAATTAGCGATAGAAGCCGGGACAAATGCTATAATAGATGCAAAAGTCAGGGGAAGTGAAATAGATTCTATTTATTTAGGCAACATGTCTGCCGGAAGGTTCATAGGACAAGAACATGTAGGGGCATTGGTTTCAGGTGAACTAGGCTTATCAATCCCTGCTGTTAGAGTTGAAGGTGCTTGTGCTTCTGGTGGAATTGCTTTGAGACAAGGTATTCTTTCCATACTATCCGGTCAAGATGACATAGTCCTAGTCGGTGGAGCCGAAAAAATGACTGACT
>CAZRNP010000068.1:0-4722 GCA_964601485.1 uncultured archaeon | reverse complement strand
AAGACAGTTGATGTTCAGAACGGTACGACTGTTTTTGACGTTTTGAATAGTACTGCAACTGTTAAGTACAGTGAATATGCAGGGATGGGGAAGATGATCACATCGATTGATGGCATTGCACAAAATTCCAGTTATTCATGGATGTACTTTGTGGATGATAAGATAGCTCCAGTATCATCTGACAAGTATGTTTTGACAAAAGATTCTTCGTTCACTTTCAAGTATATGTCGAGTGAAGATGCAATGAAATACTTTGGTTAAGTTAATTAATATTGTTTGAATAATAATTCTTAGAGAGCATGCCTTACTATTTTACGAAAGGTAGGAGTAACGATATTGTTATAGCTTTAATTGGAGTTGTAGATATTATCACCGGTATAATCATCTATTCCAGTCGAAGTTGGAATCTTGCTCCCAAATCTTTTGTTGCATTGTTAATGTTCTTCTATTTCTGTCTAGGAATATGGTCTTTAGTCACGAATTTCATCAGGAAAAATTACTATGACTGGAGGGGGTTTTTTGACATTATCAGTGCTATCTCATTATTCCTAATATATTATGGAAATGTTTATGAGACATTCTGGATAATCGGGATAATAGTGGCAATCAAAGGAATAATAGGGATGTTTCTAATAACGACTAAAGAATAAAATAAAAATAAAAAAAACGTCTAGTTATTTCTAGTTTTCTAGAATACTAATCAAAAACTAACTACCAAGGATTAGAATCTCTTTGGTCTATGCTTTTGATAACATTCTCTACAGTAAACTGGTCTACCTTCTTGCGGTTTGAAAGGAACTTCAGTTTCTTGACCACAGTCAGCACAAGTTGCCTTATGCATTTCTCTCTTAAAACCAAAGTCTCTTTTCTCGAATGGCATTTTAATTTCCTCCTAATTTAATTTAGAATTATTGAAATTATAAGTTTATAAATATAACGGAAAAGGGCTTTTAACTCTATTTAAAGTACATTTTGTACAATTTTTCAACTGTATTCCTGTCTATCTTCTTTCCAAAGCATACGTGTGGGATTAAACCCCCGGAGAATTTCTTAGGGATGTGCAAAATTTCATGGAGGAGTGTCTTCCCTTGATCTTCATTGTTTAACTTATCGAACCTTGGATGTAATACTTCTATTATATAATGTGGTTGCACTTTCAGGACTTTCTGCCATACTCTTGATAAACCCCATATTCTTGCGTATGCGTTGGACTTAGAATTGTAACTCCTCATGCATATGATCCTGTTAGTGTCTAAGGTACCGTAATCCAGTATGTTTATCATACGATTTATTCTTTCTTGAATATCTGGGGCAAATTCGAAGCGCATAATATCCTTATTTTTTATTTAATTAGATGGTTTTAAAAGTTCAGAAAACATTTTTCCTTCTCTTTTTGTTTTTATTCTCTCATTCAGGGCATGCGTAATCATCGGCAAAGCAATCGTAGCATCACAATAACAAATTACTCTGTTGTTTTCCTGTTTAGTTATCTTACCCCAGCTAACAGCTTCTTCGAAAGTGCACCCGGACAAACCACCCCATTGAGGGGAATCTGAAGTTATTTGAACGGCGTACTCATGCGGGTATTCCAGCTTCTCACCTTTTAGTATACCAACAATGGCTGTAAGCAGTTGAGTAAAATCTTTAGGCACACCACCGCCAATGTAGATGACACCTGTTTTTTTACTTTTTTCCCCAATTTTTGCCAGCTCATCAAAATCTTTCATTTGATCGAGTATAGGACTTTTTTTATCCTCTCTCCTAGCTAAAACAGCGGCGATTCCATATTCACTGTCTACGATTGCTGGGCTAAAAACAGGGATTTTATTTTTGTATGCGGTTGATAAAATAGAGTTTATTTTTCTTTCATCCAAGAATTTACCAAATTGTGCACAAAATTCTCTCGATGAATAAGGATAATCTTCTTTTAAAGTGTTTATAAATTCTCTTATTAATTCCGTCATTTGCCTGTATTTGATCCCATCAGTAAAAACGTCATAGTATCTAAAAACATCGTGCTTGAACAAGTCTTCATCATCCACCTGCCAATGGCCCTTATAGTATCCGTATAAAAAATCTTGAATGTCTTCGGATATGTTTGCACCCGTTGAGACTAAAACATCGATAAAATGATTTTCCATCAACCATGTGATAATTTTCGCTTGTCCAGTCGTGCTCATTGAACCGGCGAAACCCATGATTATCGTCACATCTTTATCTTTTATCATCCTCTCCCATACGTCTACAGCTTCGCCAAGTTTTCTTCCTTGGAAGCCTGTGTTACTCATTTCTTTTAGGAGTTGAGAGATTGACTTTTCTTTGACTTCTATTGGCTTTAATTTTTCTTTGAGATAAGGGTTTACGATTTCAAACACCTCTGTTAAATTTTATATTATATTATTCATACAACAATTAAAATTTATTATTTGTTTAATGAAATGTATTTTAGGATTTCAAAAATGACCCTTGTCGCCAAGAATTCCGTTACGTTGTTGTTGGGTATAGATTTAATTTCCACGACATCAAACCCAACAATTTTTGAATTGTTAAAAACTGACATTAATTCAACGAAATCCAAGTATGAAAACCCGCCTGGTTCTGGATGGTAGACAGCTGGAGCAAAAGCTGGGTCGAAGCCATCTATGTCCACGCTAATGTAAACTTTTGAATTTTGAACAAAATCTTTCAATTTTCTTTTTAAATCAGTAAAATTTTCTTTCATCTGTTGTGCTGTGAAGAATTGAACACCATTTTTTTCTAGATATTCTAATTCAAACTCGTCCCCCTCTCTTATACCGATTGTAAAATAGTTGTTTGGGTTTCTAGATTCACTAGACCTTCTGAACCAAGTCACTGGGTTCATTTCTGGGTCGTATTTTATTCCTTTAACGTAACTTGCCTCTTCCATGTATTCATCTTTATACTCATTCCTAGAGTCACAATGGGCATCAAAAACAACGACTTTCACGTCTTCGTCAAAAGCTTTTATAGAGAAATAAGATGCGACATGACCCCCACTCAGCATTGCAGGGATTTTATTTTTTCCAAGGACTTGTTTTACTTTTTTTTTGATGTCATCAAAATTTTTTAACGTTATGTTACCGGCGTCAGAAATTTTTAATTTGTCAAAAAAATTGAATCTCTTGTTTAAGTCGAATGGTTCGATGAATAAACTCTCTTTCCTTAAATTTTCTATAGACTTTGAATGTTTACCTACCAGTGCTCCGAAAATTATAACATCTGCTTCTTTTTCAGGGACCAATAAATCATAGATGAATTTTACAGGCATAGTATCTGATAGAATTTAGTTTTCAATTTTTATATATTACTTTAACAATTCTTCCAGCTTTTTGTTTATCTCATCCCAGTTGACGATATTCCAGAATGCCTCGACAAACTTGGCCCTTTCATTCTTGTAATCGATGTAGTATGCATGCTCAAAAACATCAAGAACCATCAGAATTCTGAACATTGGGTAAACGTTGGTGTTGTGTTTTTCTATCTGCATTATTATCGGCCTACCAGTCTGCTTGCAAAAAGATAGTGCTGCCCAGCCAGATCCTTCTACACTAACAGCAGCTTGAGTAAATTCTTTTTTAAACCTTTCAAAACTTCCGAACTCTTCTTCTATATTATCGCCTAAAATTCCCCCAGGCTTTCCACCACCTTTATTTGATGGTGCTAGATTTCCCCAAAACAATGAATGTAGTACATGACCGCCTATGTTGAAAGACAGTTCTTTTAAAGTAGATTTGATGTCCAAATCACTGCCCTCTTTTCGTGATTTGTCTAGTTTCTCGAGTATAGCATTCGCACCGTTAACATATGCTTGATGATGCTTTTGATGGTGTATCGTTAATTGTGTTTCAGACATGTGCGGTTGTAAATCGGTGTATCCAAAAGACAGTTTTGGTAAGGTATAAAATTTATTTTTTTCCATGTTCATCACCCTTTAGTCTATATTTATTTCTGTTCTCTGGAAACTTTAAAAGTTTTTATATACCATACCAATTCATCTAAAAATTTTTTGACTCGATTATAGTACGACTGGTCTTTGATAATGCCTTTCTCATCGAATAAGCCTTGAACGTTAGAAAAATACAGTGCACTTGGTATTGGCGTCATAAGGAGTCCTATACAAACGAGACGAAGTTGCTCAACTACTCTGCACCCACCCATTCCTCCAGAAGATACACCACAAATGCCTACCGTTTTTTTATCATATTGTTCATAAAGCATATCTAGCATCATTTTTAGCTCTCCAGGATAGCCATGGTTGTATTCCGGCGTGACGATAATGAGACCATCTGCTTTTGTAATTTTTTCTGACAGTTTTTTAGCTTGAGGTATTTTTTGAGTGTTGTCCGTTGCCTCAACCCTAAAATCACGCACATCTATTATATCGGTTTTTAAGCCGACCTTGACTGCTTCTTGTAAGATAAAATTTGCTACTTTCTCAGATTCACGGTCATGACGAGCAGTTCCTAGTATAATGGGTACATACATATTTTTCACCTCTTTTTATAGTATAATCTATCAAAAATTTAAATTTCTAGGATTTCAAGAATTATCATTATGTCGATAAAAGCAATTCTTTTCGATTTGGATAACACACTCATAGATTTTATCAAGATGAAGGTCGAGTCATGTCGATCTGCTATGAAGGCAATGATAAAAGCTGGTTTAAAAATCGATGAGGAGACTGGTTTAAAGAAATTGATG
>CAZRNP010000067.1:0-4875 GCA_964601485.1 uncultured archaeon | reverse complement strand
AAGATTTTGATGTTTTCGATTTGAAAGAGTGATGGGTTTTTTTCTGGTGTTATTGGTTTGAATTTAGAGAAATCATTGGTTATATTCTCGTTAGTTGTATCGTCAAAAAAAACGATAGAAGATAGGTTTTTTGTAGTTGTGAGTGTTGATATCAAATCATTGTATTTTGCGACGTCTAGTTTAGATGGACTTGAAACTACTGCTAAAACCATATCGTTTTCTGTCTTGTTTATCTCCCTACTCGAAGGGATATCAGGAAAGATGACATTTTTCGCGTAGTATTTGTCTTTAATTTTCTTAACCATCACACCTATAACATCGTCAAGTCCTATCTCATCGAATTTTTCCTTTAAATTGTCGTCGAAGAACACGTACACTTCACCCGTCGTGTCTTCAATGAGTATGTTGTTCCTGTTTTTTTCCCTTACAACGCCTATTATGGAAAACATCATCGATTGAATCGCTATTTTGTTGATAGAAATGAGCTTTTCAGTCCCCATTTTTGGTTCTATAATCTTTTTCAGTTCTTCGTACCTTGAAATGAAATGATCGACGTAGTCTTTGACACAAACTTGTTTCTTTTCTTGCCTGTACTCTTTAATGAGTTTTGTTTCTACCGATTTTATTTTGACTGGTTTCTGAATGTTTTTTATGTGTTGTTCAGATATTATAAAGGGCCTTGGTTTCATTTTTTTCAATTCATACAATACGTGTTCTGGGTTTTCTAGGACTAAAGGTAATGCATTCCTCGATATCTGAAACCCGTTCTGAAGGAACAGTCTAACAACTTCCTCTTCGTTCATCGGATGAATACCCCCAATATTAAATCATCAAACTTGATTTTAGGACTTCTTTCATTTTATCTTTTATTTTTGGTGAAATGTTCAGGTTTATTTCACGCGTTCGGCCATATCGTCCCAAAGAGATTAACTTGGCGTTTATTATTCCCATCATGTCTAGTTCTGAGATAAGGTCAGAAACCCTTCTCTGTGTTAATGGGTGTAAAACACATTGTTTGCATGCGTCCTCATAAATACTGTATATGTCGCCTGTTTGCATGTCTTTTTGACCCTTTTCCTCTAGTTCTATGACTGACCAGAGTAGTGCTTTCGTTTGTTTAGGCAACGACTTAACAGATTCCATTATCCTGTCGTAGTCTATTTTTTCTAAGGCAAAATCAACGTGTTGCTCGGTTACTTTTAAATCGTTCTGTCTCTCCGCAATTTCACCAGAAACCCTCAGAAGATCAAGTGCGCGTCTAGCATCGCCGTGCTCTTGCGCAGCTAAAGCAGCACATTTAGGTATCACTTCCTCGGATATAACATCTGGGGTTAACCCCAATAAAACTCTTTGTTTCAATATATCCTGTAATTCAACGGCGTTATAAGGTGGGAAAAGGAGCTCTTCTTCACTTAAAGAACTCTTTACACGCGGGTCTAATATGTCTATAAAATGAAGATCGTTTGTTATACCGATTATGGAAACCCTTGCTTTTTTAAGTTCTTGGTTGATTCTTGTGAAGTTGTAAAGAAAATCATCACCCATTTTACCGACTAGAGCATCTATTTCATCGAGTATGATAATAACAACCCAGTTAGTGGAATCTAACACATTAAAAAATATTCTGTAAACCTGTTCTGTTGGCAATCCTGTTATAGGAACTTCTTGTCCTAAAATTCTTGAGAGTTCAGCCAATAACCTATACTCCGTGTCCGTGATTTTTTTCATCTTGCAGTTGATGTAGATGACTTTAACCTGGTTTGTTCCTTGGTTGGACATTTTCTCTAATTCGGCGGCAACATACCTCGTTACGAGTGTTTTTCCTGTTCCTGTCATACCGTAAATAAAAATATTCGACGGTTTTCCGCCTTTTAAAGAAGGTGCTAATATCGAGGCTAATGTATTTATTTCTTTATCCCTATGGGGAATGTTTTCTGGTGTAAAATAAGAATTTAACGCGTTCCTGTCTGTAAAAATTTGCGTTTTTTTCTCAATGAATTCTTGAAAGATTGTTTGGATAGAACGTGCCATAATCTAAATTTGTTCCTATTGAAATAAAGCCTTTTCTCTTGGAAATAATATAAACCCCCACCCCATCGTTTCCGATGTAAATAACCATATTTAATTTTAAAGATATAACAGTGTTATATTAATATTGGTTTTTCTCCTCTTTCTTTTGTTTCTCTATAGGAAATGAACGGGTCGGTCACTCTATTAAATTAAGAACTTTACCGTTTACTGAACCATTTTCTATTTTAATAAAACCAAAATATCCCTCAGGAAACCTACCAGAATTAATAATAAACGTTTTTTTAAGTTGATCTGTTCCACGTGCTTCATGAATATGTGATGATATTGCGACAATAGGCTCATATAATTCTATGGCTTCTCTAACAACGTTTGAACCAACATGCAAACCAGACTGGATCATGTCGACTCTTGTCCCAGCTGGTGGGGTATGCGTAATTTGAACCTTATATTTCGCGTTCTTTACTTCGTTAAACGCGTTTTTTAAACCCAACTTTAATTCTTCTTCTGACGGTTCTATGTTTGTTTCAAAAGGCGTCTTTGCACCACCATAACCATAAAAACCAAAATCTCCTATAACCTTTCCTTTCCCATGAATTGATATTCCTTCTTCCTCAAAAATCTTAATCATATTTTTTGTATCAACATTACCCGGAACAGCTAAAATAGGTTTTTTCAACAAATTCAATTCTTTAATGATTAATTTTACCACATCTTCTTGTGTAAACCCCTTCGGCATGTTGGCATCAGTAAAATCTCCAGGACAAACAACCGCATCAACATTCAGTTCTTTTATCTTATCAAAATAATTGAATAAATTCTCGATATCACCATGGATATCTGAAATTACGATAATGTTCATCATAACACCAAATTAAACGTTTTCCATTCTTCAATATATCCTTTTACTGATAAGCAATTATTATAAATTCAGTAACATAAAAGAGTATTGATTGTTATGACAACAGGAATTTTAGTCAAGAACATAATGACAAAATCAGTCGTCCAAATAAACCATGATAAAACTGTACAAGAAGCAGCAAAAATAATGATAGACCGTAGGGTCGGTTCGATAATCGTAGTAAAGAACAAAAACCCGATAGGTATAATCACAGAAACGGACATCAACAAAAAAATCGTAGCAGGGGGAAAAGACCCGAAGAAACTTAAAGCAGAAGATATAATGTCATCCCCGATCGCATTTTCAACCCCAGACGAAGACATATCAGCCGCCGTTGAAAAAATGAAGAAACATAAAGTAAAAAGAATACCAGTCGTTGATGATGGCAAGATAGTCGGCATTGTCACAGACACAGATATAGCAAGGGCATCTCCTGATATGTTAGACATACTCAACTATAGGTTAAAGATGAGGGAAGAGGAGTCCTCCATCACAGAAAGTTCAACATCGGGTTTGTGTGAATCTTGTGGAGAATACTCAGACGACTTAAGTTTTGTCGACGACCAATGGATTTGTGAGAACTGTAGAGAATAGTATTGTTTTAAATAAGTTATGGTTTAATAGATAATTATCGGTTTTCATGTTTATCCCTTGTAATCCGGAGAAATTGTTAGACGTTTTTAAAGACGTAACGATAATTGTAGAAGGGAAAAGAGACAAGAAGGCTTTGAATTCTATCGGTTTGAACAATGTCATAGACATTTCTGGTAAACCAATCGAGGCGCTTATAGAATCATTAAAAAACGACCAAAAACACGTTGTTCTAACAGATTTCGACGGAGAAGGAGAAAAAAAGAATAAAATCATTTGTGAATTTTTGAGAAAAAATAAATTTGACTTCAACTCGAGGTTGAGGCAAACTTTCAAGGATTCTTTCGGGATAACACAAATCGAAGAATTGAATAAACTTTCAAGACTAAAGGAGGATGTTTATCATGGGAAAATTAGCACAATCAACTATAAAGTATTTAATCGAAGCGGAATTTACCGCGAATGGTGTAGTAGAAAAACCAGATGTGATTGGAGCAATATTTGGTCAGACTGAAGGACTGCTCGGTCAGGATCTGGATTTGAGAGAATTGCAAAGAACAGGTAGAATTGGAAGAATAGATGTAATCCTAAAAGATGAAAAAGGAAAGACACACGGCAAGATTCTTATTCCTTCCAGTTTAGACGGTTCTGAAACTGCATTGATAGCTGCGGCCGTAGAGACGATAGAAAGGATCGGTCCTTGTGAATCTTATGTGAAACTTAAAGGAGTCAAGGACATACGTGCCGTCAAGAGAGAATATGTGATGGACAGGGCGAAAAAAATATTGGCCAAGATGATAGATGAAGAAATACCGAGCACGAACGAGTTGACAGAAAAAATCAAAGAATCTGTGAGGACAGCAGAAATAACAGAATGCGACGGAATGCCTTGCGGTGCTGACATTTACACTTCTGATGAGATAGTAATCGTAGAAGGAAGGGCAGACGTCATCAACTTGTTGAAGAACGGAATAAGAAATGTCGTAGGAATGAGCGGTACGACAATACCACAGACGATAGTAGACCTTTGTAAAGAAAAAACAACGACAGTTTTCCTCGATGGTGACAGGGGTGGAGATTTGATATTAAAGAAATTACTCCAATTAACGAGCGTTGATTTCGTTGCAAGAGCACCAGAAGAAAAGGAAGTTGAAGAGTTGACAAAGAAAGAGATATTCAAGTCTCTACGTGAGAGGATACCGATCGAACAACTCGGTCAATTACCAAGAAGGGAACAAATTACTCCAGAAAGGAAGAGGGAACCTGTTGTTAAAGAAAAGAAACAAGAATTGGATGATAGAGTAAAAAGAAAAATCAGTATAGTCTTAGATAGGATGATCGGTACAAAGGCCGCA
>CAZRNP010000066.1:0-5080 GCA_964601485.1 uncultured archaeon | reverse complement strand
AGAAGTGACATTTGAAGTTGCAGTTTCCTAAGAAGACTATCGCTGAGATTTTTTCTGGATATTCTATCAAGGAAAGTTTTTGGAAACCTTTTATCATCATGATATCAAGATAATAAGATTCTTGAATCAATTTAAACTTTAAATCTTTTAATTAATTCTTTCTATTAATGCCACAAAGAGTAACTTGCAATGGATGCGAACATGTTTTATATGAAGGTCCTGAACTTAAACCACCTGATGAAATTATCCATGAGTATAACGGAAAATGTCCAAAATGTAAAAGAGAGTTGAGTCTTTTTCCTATTAAAGTAAATGTTATTCCTGCATATACAGAAAATAAACCAAAATCAAAACCAGGACCAACTAAAACAACTAAAGAACAGCCATATAAAGAAAGAAGTTCAGAAGAATATCCTCAACTCTATGTCGATTTTACCGTTATAGCCTGTAATGCAATAAACACAATCATAGATAGATTTGGTCTGTACAAGGATGCTGACACACCCCCAATTCCATATAATTTATTGTCAGGAATGGAAAAGATAGGTTGTGTAACGCCAATACCCAAACTAAACTCTTCAATTAGTCGTATAAGATTATCTTTGGATACAGATCGTTATTCTGATGCTAATTGTGTACTTGAAATAATATTTCTCCGAAGTCATGCCCATTGTGCTTATTATCTTGAAAGAACAAAACATCCATTCACTTGGGAGAAGATTGAACCAAATAGTCTTCCATCAGAACTTAGGTATAAATATCAAGGCACAATGTTCAAAAAATTTGAAAAGTTAGTAAAAATTTTTGAAAGTAAGGCTTAAGAGTTTTAATAGCTTTTAGATAATGTATGATAGATGAAAAAACCACACAAGAAATAATAGATGCGTACATGGGTTGGGACAGATTTGAGAAACCAAATGGAATAGATATAATCGACTTTTGTCTCATACCAAAAACAAATGGAGAAGAATTCAAATCAAGAGAGCAAGTCACAGAAAGATTGGAAGATTTGCACAACAGAGTTGAACCAACAAATTTTGAGGAAGAATTCATCAAAGCAAAACTTTATGCTTCAATTACTTATCTCAATGCATTGATGGGTGAGGTATTACCATTTTCTGAATACGTCAAAAGAGTAACTGGCGTGACACCTCAACTGATTCCCGAAAGTGTAATACAAAAACATAAAGAAATAATGTACGACCATTTGAAAAAAATGGGCTACAATCCCGATAGAGAATCAGCCAGGAAATTTATCGAAAAATTAACAGTTAAAAAAGAAGAAGCCATGAGACAAGCAAAATATTGTCAAGAGCATCTTATACCAATACTCTTAAAATCCTTGGGTTTCAAAGACCTTAAAATTCCCTATGAACTAAAATTAGTAGAAGTAGATGATTATTGGAGAGGATGGACTTCAACAGAACCAGACGGATCATTTTTAATGCGTTTCAATTTCTTTAAGGATAGGGAATGGTACCAAGGTGACATGGAAGTCTTACCACTGCATGAATACGGTCATTTTATTCAAGCTGCAAATTTAACAAGGGGTATCAAGAGTGGCAAAATAAACCCGTTCGTGGGTGTTACGACTGTACAAGATCCGCACACGTTCGGTGGGGAAGGTACGGCAAATGCAATCTTAGATTTACCAGAAGTGGAAGAAGCCCTTTCTCCGCATGGATTGTTAAATAGAGATAGAAGTGTAGTAGGGTATTATCTACGAAACAATGCACACATTAGAATTAATGAAGGTGGGAATAAAGACGAGTTGTTAAAATACATTCTCGATAATAATCCATTCTACCCCAAGGACTATATTGTAAAGTCTCTTGATAGATGGAAAGACAATCCTTCTAGAAGAGCTTATGAATACATTTATGGTATAAGTCGTTTTAAACATCGTCAACTACTGGAAAGATTACCTCTAGAGAAAAAAAAAGAATATTTGAGATGTGCCATGTCAACATACATGACACCCAATCGCCTAATGGAATTTGCAAATCAACTATTTTCAGGATAATAATTTATCTGATATTTCATCAAAAGTAAGGCTTAAATCTTTTAATTTCTCTTAATATTTCTATGTTGAGTTTACAGCAACAAATAAATCGATATACTAAAGACCAACTCCTGAATGGAGCAACTATTGCATTAAGAGATTGCATGGGTTACAAACCTGGAGAGACTGTATTAATTTTAACTGATACGGCCTACGAACTAATGGGAAATGTATTTCGTGATGCCGCTATAGGGTTAGGACTCAGAAAAGGCAAAGACCTGTGTTATAAGGTTATGACCTCAACGTATCAAGGTGGTAGGGAACCTGCGGACGAAGGTATATCTCGATTGATGAAAAGATTTGATATTATTCTTATACCAACTCGCTATTCTTTAAGTCATACTAAAGCAAGAACGGAAGCCATGGAGGCTGGTGCTAGGATTGCTTCTATGCCAAACATAAGTCCATTTTCTTTGACAGAAGGTGGAATGCGGGCTGACTACAATGAAGTCCTGAGATTGACTGAAAAAATGTATGAAGCAGTCGTTAGTGCTAAAGAAATTAGAGTGACAAACCCTACAGGAACAGATATTACCATGAGTTTCGGGCAATTGAAATGGCATAAGGATACTGGTATATTCCACGATCCTCATGATTTTGGGAACTTGCCTGCAGGTGAGGCAGATGGTGGTCCTAACGAAGGATCGGCTAATGGTAGAATATGTCCTGACCGTTGGGCTAAACCTGGAACAATCTTAGAGGTTAAAGACGGGTGTGTAATTAACGTTGAGGGAGCGGCAGAAGATTTTGTAAAAATTCTTAATTCCAACCCTAAGAATAGTATGATTGCAGAGCTCGGTATTGGAACAAACTCCTGTGCAAGAGATCTAGAGAGTTTGGAAGGAGAAAAAATATTTGGAACGGTACATATTGCTGTGGGAAACAATACATTTTATGGGGGGACGAATTACACCGATTATCATAAAGATGTGATAATGGATAAACCAACATTGGTAGTGGATGGGAAAGAAGTAATAATAGATGGTAAGTGGCAAATATAGATTAATAATTTCAACAACATTGTATGTGCATGCTTGTCCTGAACGGCTATGACTTGAACGAGATATTTGAGACTTGTTGGAAAAGGTTCTTGAAGAAGATGAAGAGTTGGAGAAATAGGGGTAATTTAAATATTTTGATAATTGATTAAGTTGATTAGAGAGAAGAGCGAGTGGAAATTATGATAGAGGAATTAAAACTCTTTGAGCTTAAAGAAAGAGAAAAAAAATCTATTTTTCTTAAAGTATTATCAACAATTATAAAATCCAACATACTCAATGAGGAAATTAAACTTCATTTTTTTGATGATTCTCTGCATATAAATGAACAATGTCAAGTAGGACCCTCTGTTTTCGTCTATTTCCCCAAAACCTCGTTTGATTATTCGACTGGGGAGAATGTATGGATAAAGGTTACTAAAGATAAATTAAAGGAAGTGCTTGAAGCTATAGAAATAATAATGAGTGATGACGTGAATATTTTAGGAATGCTCGGAAAAAACTACATACTCTTTAAAACTGATTTAGAGGATAATACAATTTTAAAAACAAATGAAATTACTGAAGAGGATAAAAATCCTGTCCGAGAATTGCATCCTCCAATAAATGCTAAAAATATCGATTTTCAAAATTTATTAAAGAGATGTACAGCTATTAACAAATTGAGTGGTAGTGAAAGATTAGATATTTTTTTGGGATTGAAAGAAAGAAAAGTGAAAATATCGGTAGGCGAAACCACTAGTAGTACTATAGGTAATTATTCAGTTAACTGCGAATGTGATAATGATATAGATGTAACAACAAGAGTATCAAATCTCATGTTGGGTCTTCTTATAGATATTTTGCAAATAAGCCAAATTAAGAATTGCGAATTTCATTTTTCTGAAAATAACTGGGAAAATATGGTGTTTAAATTCGTTTATGATTTTGACATTGGAATTACGATAAACGTTCCGGTTTCCATTAAAGAGTAAGTTCTGATAAAATGGATGAAATCGATCAATTAAAAGAAAAAAGAAATTTTATTAAAGAGACATTTAGAAGTGGTTTTCCTGCACGTTATAACAGTCATGTTTCTACAATAATTAAAGCCATTGATAGTTTCATTGAAATTTATGAAAAGGTTAAGAATGTAGAACTTGATGAAGATTCAAAGAAATTGCTGAAAGAAAAAACAAAATTAATTTTTACATTAACAGAAATCTTCGAAAATAAACTTAAGAATAAAGAAGATGAAGTAGGGAAAATAATTGAAGCGGTTGGTTTAGAGTTCTACAGAAATGCTGATTCTCCTGAAGTTACTGGATCTATGGTAGTTGTTCACAATGAACTAAAGTCATCTGCTGGCGTTTGTATACCTATCTCTTTATATATGAATGAATCCGGAAAAATCAAAATTAAGGACATTGAACGTCTCCCACTTATACTTATTAAACCCGAAACTGCATTTGACTGTAATAAATGGCTTATTTCACTACATGAATTTGCTCATATTTTAGTTGAAGATTACAAAAAACTTCTTAGTAGTATGCCCACAGTTTTGGATTCGCATTCAAATGAATTTTTTTCAGATTTATTAGCAACTGATATATCAGGTATTGGGTTTTTACTCGCCGTTTGTAAAACCTTTGAAAAGTCAGATGCGGATAAAGAGACAGAAACTCATCCATCCCCATATTATAGAGTAAGAGCTATATATGAAAGACTGAAATCGGAAAAAGGTTCTGAAAAGGAACTAAATGATATTTGTAATGAAGTTTATAAGAAATGGAATGATGGATTATCGAAAACTACTCGTGCGGTTGAATCTAGCTCATTTATATCAACAAAAAAACTATTAGAAGACTTTCATAAAAAAAAGAAAGTTGAATTTTTTGTTGAGAAAAAATGGAAAAATGTTAAAAAAATACTTGGGAAAGAAGATGTTTCAATAACTCCAATAACTCTTCTTTGTGTATTTTCATTAGATAGTTTTTTACATGAAAAACCTCAAATTATAGATGAGAAGTCATTAAGAAAA
>CAZRNP010000065.1:0-5508 GCA_964601485.1 uncultured archaeon | reverse complement strand
GATAATCACAACAAATCATCGCCGGTTTAAGCCCTTGTTTTTGGAAATATCTAGCCAATTTACCACAAGTAGTAGTCTTACCAGAACCAAACAAGCCCAGTAACATGACCCTCTTTTTTCCCAAAAGACTGATCTGTTTTTCACCAAGAAGTTTGACTAATTCCTCGTAAACAACTTTCATTACATGTTCTCTCAAGGTTAAACCGGTTGGAATCTCTTCTTTCAGACATCTTCTTCTTATGTTTTCTGACATTTCAAATACGAGTTTAACGTCCACATCAGATTGTAAAAGAATCTTCTGTAACCCCTTTACCAGAACTTCAACATCTTCTGGGTCTACAGTAGTCCTACTCAATACCTTTTTAATTAAGTCACTAAGGTTTTTTCCCAAATCCAGCATAAAACCATCTACATTACATTCTCAATAAATTCTTCTGGTTTAAACGTTTTTAAACACGAATACTCTTGACCTATACCCAAGAACAGTATAGGTTTTTTCAACGTCTTAGCTACGGAGAGTATTGCTCCACCTTTTTCATTTACATCAATTTTCGTGAACATGACGGCATCTACTTCTACAGCTTCATCGAACATCTTGGCCTGTGGAACAGCATCATTCCCAACAAGAGAATCTATTACAAGAATCTTCAAATCAGGGTTGTTAACTCTACACACTTTCTTCAACTCATCCATCAAGTTTTTGTCAGTATGTGGCCTCCCAGCAGTATCTGCCAAGACAACGTCTATATTTCTCGCCTGGGCGTGTTTTACAGCATCAAAAATCACAGCTGCGGAATCGGCACCATAATTATGCTTGATTACGTTAACATCCAACCTTCTACTATGTTCTTCTAACTGTTCTATACTAGCAGCACGGAAAGAATCCCCTGCAGCAAGGACGCAGGAAAAACCATTTTTTTTCAGGTAGTTGGCGACCTTTGCGAGTGAAGTCGTTTTCCCAGAACCGTTAAAACCTAAGAACAATAATAGGAACGGTTTTTTCTTTTTTACAACTTCCTTCAAATCTAAACTCGGAAGGCTCAAAATTTCATATAAACTATCCTTGAAAGTTTTGACGACCAAATCTTTAACTTGACCTCTTTTTACTTCCTTTCCAACAAGATTCTTCTTTAAATCTTCTTTTATTTTTTCAGTAACTTCAAAGGCCACGTCAGCCTCTAAGAGTGAAAATTCCAAATCCTGTGTAATTTCGTCCAAATCTTTGTCAGATATTTTTTTCTCTAAAACCTTTTTCGTTACCTTTTCAAGGACTTTCTTTATAACACCTTTCTTGACCTCTTTTTTTACCTCTTTTACTTCTTCGATTTTTTTCTCTACAGGTTCCTTTTTCTCGACTTTTTCAGATATAGATTTAACTACTTTCGAGAGTTTTTCTTTCAGAAAACCGAACATATCAACCAGCTGGAACGTCAGTATTTTTAGTATTTCCCATCATAGACCCTATTTCTTGTTCTAACCTCATCATTTCATTAGTAAGGTTTGTTATTTCTATTTCTATCGATTGCAAACCGTTATTCATTATATCTTTTCTTTTTCCTAGGATTTTTTTAGCATCTGTCATATCTTCCTCTAAAGCCACATCTGCCCCGATTTCAACGATAATTTTTTTAATATCTTTTAAAGTACCTGGTATGTGAACGTTTGACCCTAAAGGCAACATTATTTCACTTTCTTTGTTCTTTTCAACCTCTTCTATGGAACTTAAAGTATTTTCAACCTCGACTATTTTAACTATCAGCATTTCTCTCCTTTTCAATGATGATTTGATCCTACCTTCGAGCATCTGATACCTAACTATCTTCTCTTGAAACTCTTTTTGATTAGCCATAAAGACACCTCTATAATCTAAATTAAAAAAATTTAAACTTTTAACTTAAATTCATCCCTTGCAACATCTTTCAAAATCCTGATCAGGTTTATAAGGTTTCTTTTTTTGATTCCTATTGCCCCCACAGACCTGAATTTACTGCTGGCTCTGATTAGATGGTCATGTTTAGTTTGGTTTATTCTGAGAAACTCGTCTTCTTCTATGTACTTAGGCTTGAAAGTATCGATCCACAAAGTGTCGAATTTTCCTTGATCAACTCTACCCACAAACTTACCTATTCCACTAGAATAGAATATCTTTGCAGGCCCTTTTTCATCATAGTTCACTTTTTTCTCTATCAAAAGTTTATCGAGTATTTTTGTTATCGTGTGCCTGTTTAACCTCAGTTCATGCGCGACATCGGTTATTGTCATACCTCTTATACTCTTATTTAAAGTTTCTATAACTTTTTTCGTGTTTTTTGTGTCGTATTCCACTTCTTTGGACGTTTCTACTTCATTCATAACAACTCCACCCCAGTATTATTTAAATAGTGCAAGTATATAAATGTTATTTAGCTAATATATAGACAATAAAAAATAGATGGAGGTGTCGTGTAAATGACGACTATAACTTTGTTCAAGGTTGAGCCCTTACCTGATAAAAAGGGAATTGTCTCGACTTTAGATGAGAGAAAAGAGGATGGATGCTGGTTCAGAGCAAAAGAATCCAAATATAATGAGAAAGAAGTTGAGATAGACGTTTGGTATGAAGAGGATATTGAGATTGGGTTGAAAAGAGTATTCTCTGAGGAAGCATATGAGATGGTTGATTACTTCAAATCCAACGGAAAAGAGAAGATAATCCGAAGAGTGTATTGTTTTGTTAACTTAGAACTAGGAACATTGGAAATTTACAGGGGTATAGATGCAATAACGCACAAAATCAAAGAGATAATGGAATATCTTTTAAAAGTGACTTTAACGCCAGTTTCCCTCGATGCAGGACATTTGATGCATATTGTCACGACTTACAGTACAGACCTTAGACAAGCGATGTTCAAGTACATACATGGTCTTTGGTACCATATCATTCGTGGCAGACATCTGGAGAATAACGGGAAATACAAGGATTTCATCGTCACAAAACCCGATTCCCTGAGTTGCATATCTATAATCCCAAAGATAAAATACATGAACAGGAGTGAGTATTCTGTGACGATAAACGGGGACAAGGGAACGATAAAGATGTGGGATGGATTGTTCAAGTGGAAACCAAGACTAGAAGTTAGGCAGATTGTTTCGATAGTTGCCAATGTTTCAAAATTACCTTCTTTTTAAATTTTTAATTACATTATTCTAAGAATAATCATTGGGCTCATAGTCTATCGGTAGGACATTGCCCTTACAAGGCAGGGAGCGCGGTTCAACTCCGCGTGAGCCCATCCTCTTAAATCTTTTACTGTTGATAGTTAGAATAGTGGTTTTATGGGTAGAGATGAAGAGGAAACCTTCAAACTTAAAGAAAAACGTATTGAGATAGAAAAAATAGATGAATCTAAAGTAAATTCAATCATGGAAAGGCTAGAATTAATCACAGAACAAGTCAACCTTATATCGGGCTACTTGTTGAATGTTTCTAAAAAAGTCAATAAATCCATAGACGCCTCTGCTACTTATCAGAGGGATTTAGATAATCTTGAAAGAAAGATAGAATCGATTAAATCTAAGTTAGAAGATTTAGAGAACGTTGTTCCTGAAGTTCAATTGGAGAGAAAAGTTGGTAGAAGGGCTGGATAGCGAGGGTTGGATTTGAACCAACGACCTCAGGGTTATGAGCCCTGCGAGCACTCCAGGCTGCTCTACCTTTATAGATCATGTTCGCTATGGTTTTCCTCGCTAACAAATATTAGTTAACTGAAGTATTTTTAAAACTTACTTTTAAGTACTTTCCATTAAGGATATTAGAAATATATCCTATTAACCTTGCATGAATTATGTTCAAAATTCTTAAAAACTGTTGATATTCTTAGTCCCCATATCTTATTTTTACTCTTATAATTATCACTAGACCAGAATTTTCTTACTGGTATTTTTAACATTTCACATATTTTCTTAATGTACTGTAACACTTCTTTGTCTTTTTGTGTTAATTGAATTTCCCCGTTATTTACGTAGCCTTCTGCGTCTATAAAACCAGAAACAAACCCCAATGCATATTTTCTATCATCAAGACATTTTTTCTTATATTTTGAAACCTCATTTATGATAAATAACATAATTTTTTTAGAATTAACCTTAAGTTTGATTGAATTATACCTTTTATCCTTTTGTTTGAATATTCTCAATTTCAATAAACCGAGTAAATGGATTAGGTAAAAAGTTATTTTTTTATCTCTTTTTTCATTCAAGAAGAATTCAACAACATAATGTCTGTCTTTTTTACTATGATATGAATAACCATCACCAATAAAGAAACCAACTAAATATCCTAACTCTTTATTTGACAAAAATTTATCCGAAAAATTGTTCATATTAGAAATTTCAAAAATTTTGAATAAAGGTATTTTGAAGGTAAAGTTGTGATGAAAGTTTCACTTAAAAACTTTACGTTTAACTAAACTTATAAACCACTTTCTTCCTCTAGTTTCTTTTCTACTTTCTTCAACTTTAATAATTCCAATATCTTCCAGATGTTTTACATGCTTTGTTAGACCAAACTGACTGATGTCTCCATAATTTTTTACGTATTTATTGTGTAAATCAGTAGAGGTAATATTTTTTTCTTTAGACAATAAGTCAATTATGTTCTTATCAACACCTTGCAGTTTTTCTTGCATTATCTTCAATTTCACAGGCCCAGTTTCTTTCAAGATTCTTTTCACATAATCTGTCTTAATCTTATCAGAATTTTCTTCTTCGCATATTCTCGCCGCCTTTCTCAGGCATTCTAACCCGATTCTAACATCCCCACCCCTATTTATCGCATGATTGGCACAGAGTAGAATAACGCCTTCTTCTAGACTTCCTGGCCTGAAAGCATACTTAAATCTTTCAGCGAGAATATCCTTCATTTCTTGCATCGTGTAAGGTTTGAACTCTAGTTCTTCTATGTTCAAACTGCTCTTTATCCTTGGCTCAACGTTGACAAAAATATCACGATAGTTTGAAATCATCACCAGACCGATTGGGTTATTGACGTATTGGTTCAACCTCAACAAATCGTAGAGTGCGCCTTCATCCTTCTTGACTAACTGGTCGATTTCATCAAGGCAGATTATCAAACCTTTATTACTTTTTTTCAACGCTTCTATCAACCTTTCCATTATTTCATCCTTTGACAGGCCTCTTCTCTGTACGAACATCCCTAGATCCAGGACAATCTTTGATAGAATGGCGACTGATGTGTTGTAATTCCAAGTGTTGATGTAGATGGCTTTAATCCTTTCAGAGAATTCTTCAAACTGTCTGAAAACAAACCTGACAGATGCAGTCTTTCCTATACCAGGTGAACCGATGATGAACATATTCTGTACAGGTCTGCCTTTACTGGCTGGAGAAATATTCTTTGCTATCAGTTCTATCTGAGTTTCTCTGTGAGGTAAGAGTTCTGGTAAGTATTCTGTAGATAAGGCTTGTTCATTCTTGAAGATTCTTGATTCCTCTAACAATTGATCACTA
>CAZRNP010000064.1:0-5532 GCA_964601485.1 uncultured archaeon | reverse complement strand
TGGTTCATTAATTTAGAAAAATATAAAATTATCAAAAGTGAGATTTAGGTAGTATGAAAACATTGAATATTGTTTTGTTGGGGGCGCCTGGGGTTGGCAAGGGGACTTATGCTGGAATTCTGTCTAAAAAATACCATATCCCTCATATTTCCACAGGACAGATATTCCGTGACGAGATTAAAAAACAGTCAGAACTAGGGAAGAAAGTAGAAAGTTTCATCAAAAAAGGAGATCTAGTACCTGATGAAATAACGATTGAAGTAGTAAAAGTGAGATTAAGAGAAGAGGATTGTAAGAAAGGGTTCCTGTTGGATGGTTTTCCAAGAACGATACCACAGACTGAAGCGCTTGAAAAAATAACAAAAATAGACAAATTCCTTAATTTTGTTGCTTCTGAAAAGACTATTACAGAAAGGTTGAGTTGGAGAAGGACTTGTAGCAAATGTGGAGCTATATATCACTTAAAGAACATTCCACCGAAAGTTGATGGCATCTGCGATAAATGTGGAGGAAAAATGTATCAACGTTCGGACGAGACACCAGAAGCCATAAAAGTGAGAATGAAAGAGTACGATAAAAAGACGAAATTGTTGATTGATTTCTATAAAAAGAAGAAATTGTTGGCTAATATCGATGCCAATTATCCTTATGAACAAGTAGATAAGATAATTTCTCAATGTGATAGTGAGATAGAGAGGATAAGTGAGAGTTAATCTATCTTATTTTATTATTTTACAATCGAACTTCAAGCCCAGGCAAATTATCCCCAGCCAAGAGGGATAAAGCAGCTCCTCCGGCAGTCAGGACTTTCCCACCTTTCTTAGTAAAGTATTCGAATATACCATGATCCTGGAAGAGTGCAGCTGAAGAATGTCCACCTAAATCAACAGTCTTAGGACCAGATGCCAACCTAAGTAAATCAAGCGTTTTTGTAAAGCCTTTCTCGAAAACTCCCATCACACCAGCAAAAACACATCTTCCGTTTATCGCCTTAGCATACAAATCCAATGTTTCTGGGCCTATGTCCATGACTACACCCTTAGAAAATTGCAGTTTTTCTCTGTCTACGACATTACCATTATCTAGAGTGTAATCTATCGGATAGGAAATCTTATCCTTGAATTTTTCAAGGAGGCCTTTAGCAATCTCAATCTCTTCTTTTGTCAACAAATCCTTGTTTTCCTGGTTGAACTTTATGCCAGCAGCATAGGCTATATATTGACCGATTAAACCACCGGTTGCAAACTTTGCGCCTGGGTATTCTAGTATTTTCTCCAGATAGTTCAACTTCTCGAACTTCTTTCCACCGATGAAGAAAGTGACATTTTTTCCGTCAACAAGGTCTTTTATAACATCCTCTAAAGCTTCAAGCTCAGATTCCACGAGAAAACCATAATAGTAAGGCAAGATTTGAGAAAGTGCTACTACACTAGTTTGATTCCTGTGACAGACAGATAATCCATCATTTATCGAAACTTCAACTTCCTTTCTAAAGAACTTAGTTAACGGAAGGTTGACCATTTCACTCAAGCATTCTGTGCAAGTCTCATCGGGAGTATCTCTCACGTTCTTTATCATCAAAGCTTCTCCGGGTTTCAAGTGTTTTATCGCATTACTGACTTCATCACCAATAACCTCATTAACATACTTTACGTTTACACCGGACAGTTCTTCCATCTTTTCTGCTATCGGTTTTAAGTTAGCGACAAAGTCTTCATCTCCCTTCCTCCCTTGATGGGTTACTATTATCGGTACAACACCATTATCAACGTATTTTTTCAGTGTTTTAGAATGGGCAAATAGTTTGTAAGAGTTTAGGTCGAGTTCGCCATCGACAACCGCACTGTTCGTGTCGATCCTCAAGAAAGTTTTTTTACCCTTCACTTCACGGAGATTGTTACTAACAAATAAATTTCTTTTTCTGATTTCTTCCAGGTATTTTTTCATCAACACACCGGGAAGAGGTCTTCAAGCCTCTTTTTGGTTTTTTTAAGTTCAAGACTTTCATTCGTTTTTATTATAGAATTGTAAGGATCGCTTTCACCCAAAGATGCCCTGATTGCATCGATGTTCTCAGGAATGATATCAGCTTCTTGATGGACGTAAGCTGAGAATAAAAGTATGTCACCGTGTACATGCACAGTCTTTTCAAGGATAACGATTTGATACAAGTCCTTTCTATCGTTAGCGTCCATTATCTGGCCTGCTGTCGGAACATCCTTTTCTCCACCTAGAACGACCATTCGTTGATTATCGAAGAATGCATCAAGAATCTTATCCCTTGACGGAAAATTACCGATAGCGAGAATGTTGTGCATGTGCATTAGCGTGACTGGTACTGTTACACCATAAGTTATCAACTTTCCTTCCAACCTTTTATCAGCAGTTATGACATCATCTGCATGATGGGATGGTATGTTAGTCGGAACATAATCGTTAATTGGTCCTGTTTCAGGCTCACCTGGGTCTGCACCCCTTCTTATCAAGTTTATTACAACGTTTTTTATAGTAGAAACTTCTTGTACACTGTTCATGTATCTTAACATTCCAGTTGTATTACAAGATGGTACTCTGATGAACTGTTTACCTACTGCATCTTTATAGGTTATGTTGGCGTTGAACGTTACAGGAGCAATAGAAGCCTTTTCCCCGCCTTCGAATATCGCATGTAAGTCTTTTTTCCTCGAGTATACTTGATCTTTGTTCTTCTTTCCAACATCTTTAGGAGTAGAATCGACGATTAACTCAGTTTCTTCTACTAAATCTAGGATAGTGCCTGTTGGCTTGATATTACAATCAGTAAACGTTTTTTTAGCTGTTTCAAATTGATTGGTTTCGTCTTTACCGTATTCTTTTAAACTGATATAGAGGGGTACGTTTATTATCGCATAACGTGACTTCCAAGAAGGGCTTACATCAGAAATACCCACAAGCTTCATATCGCGCTGTCTAAGAATAGCGTTAGCAACTCTTCTACCAATAGTTCCAAACCCATTAACCCCGATTTTAAACATGGAGGTGTTCCCCATAACCTTAAAGAAGTAATGATAAATTAGGTATCGAAATCATATATAGTTAACTCAAAAGTGGGTTTTCGTCATAAATTCGGTATTCTTAGAGTTAAAAGAGCCTATTTTTCATTTTCTGGGTTTCTCTAAACCGTATATTATCATACTAAAAGCTATTAAAAGTGCCAAAACCCTTCCAAAAAGAGTTTTTGTCATCAAATAAATTAGATCCTCAAAAGATGCCATGGGTTTTCCTAAAACGACGAATATGAATATGGAGGCACCTGTTACGATGTATATGAACATTCTCATAAACTTGCTAAAATATACTAAATCTCTGTATATACGTGATTCTTTGTACAGGTTTTCTATGAACTTTTTATATCGTTTGATGACTGTTTCTTCTTCTGTTGTTTTTGGCATAAACAGTATTTGTTTTGTTTCAATAAATTGTTACTCATTTAGGCATGACAATACCATCTTCAAGAATACCGAGTGTTTCTGATTTTCCTTCTAAGAACAGTTTTCCGATGTACGCACAAGTAACAGCATCCAACTCGTGGTCGTTCATTTTTGATGTTAAACCTTTGATTTTTAGGTTTTCTAGACCTTTTCTCAGTTCATCCAATCCTTGTTGTTTTCTGGGAATTTTCAAAACATCTTGAGATCCACCCGGATAAACTTCTATGACTTTGAAGCCTTTATTTTTTAGAAATTTTTTCAAGTTAATGCCTCTCTCTGTTAATTTTCTCATCGGACCGAGTGTAACGGGAAAGAATTTTATCCTTCTTTTTAACAGTTCTCTATCGCATTCTCTAAAATGAACATCATTCCTTTCTTCAATGCTCTTTCTTCCTGGAGGTAAACTCAAAGGTGCATCTATCGTTATAACATCTGGGTTAACTTTCTTGATTTCGTTTATTATTTCTTTGTCAGAATGGAGAATCATCGTATAAGATTTCATACCTTCAAGAACACAAAATCCTGTTTCTCTTTTGTCACTTCCAGCTAAATCTAAGCCAACAATCAACATTTCAAACCCTTGTTGTTATAATGGGTTTATCTAAAACTATAATAGTTTCTTCAGCCTGAGCAGTCAAACCATTAGACCTTTCTCTCAAAGGTGGGTATTCACGCAAGACTTCTTTACCGACCAATTCTTTTAATGCCAGTTGTAACATGACTGTACTCCCTATACCTTTCAACCATCTTCTAGCAAAAGGTAGAGTTTGGAATTTCTCTATAGCAAGTTGCATTATTTTTCTTGACTCGTTCAGCCTTACTGGTTTTGGCTGTAAGAGCATGTAGATAAGAGTGGGTGAGGATTCTTTCACCAAGCCTTCTCCAGTTGTCGTGAATACTTCCATCCCTAATACTTGTCCTTCTTTTATTTCTTCTTTCGAATGTATGTGACCGTTCGGTATCGACAATCCACCGTGTTGCGTGTATTGTTCTAAAGAATGGCCAGCTAGGTTCCTGACTGGGTTTACCCCATGACTCAGCACAACTTCTTCTACTAGTTTAGACATTTCGTCCACAGTCTTGCCTGGCCTTATTTCTTTGATGAAATTTTCCAGGGCATCTTCTGCTGCTGTGATGAGTGTGTCAAGTTTTTCACCTAATTTAACAGAAAAAGCAGTATCTCCGATGTAACCATCCACATGAACGCCTATGTCCACTTTGATTAAGTCACCGTCTTTAAAAGTGAGAGTATCATCGATGTCTGGCGTATAGTGTGCAGCTATATCATTCAGGGATAAGTTAACTGGGAATGCAGGTTCTCCTCCTTTATCCTTTATCAGTTTCTCTATGTTTTCAGCCAAGTCCAACACTTTCATACCGGGTTTTAATTGACTCCTAGCAAGTTCTTTAGCTTCTTGACATATCTTACCTGCTTTTTCATATTTTTCGATGATTTCTTTTTCCATACAATCACTGAGGAATTCAGTACTTAAAGAAAATGTAATTTAGCTATAAAAATGTTTGGGTTATTTTGTAAATCAAAATTATTCAACACAAATTTCTTCAACTATTTTTCCATTTTTAATAAAATAGTGAGAGTTTACACAAGATGTACTTCTCCATTTTGCACATTCACCATTTGCAGAAGCATTAACAATTGGATTTTCTCCAGTATATAGACATAATTCGCTTTCACAATCAGATGAATCATTACAATTTTTTCCACCATCTGAATAAGGCAAATCACATTTTGGATATACTTGCCAAAAACCCCATTTATACCATCTTCCACCACGTATCTCACAAATTAGTTTTGGAGTAAAAGCAATAATCAAAATTATTCCTACTACAATCAGAATGATTATGTATGTTGGTTTCATGTTCTATCAGTAAAAATTATAGAATGGTAGAATATTAAACCAGATGATAGGATTGGTCATGAAACCCATCAACATTCCGATGATTATTGCATCCTTATCATTCAATCCAACCCATAATTTAGCGAGGAAATAGTTCCAGATGAACAAGAAACCAAAGACTACTACAAAACTGATTATTTTTA
>CAZRNP010000063.1:0-5783 GCA_964601485.1 uncultured archaeon | reverse complement strand
ATAAAGTGTTCTTGTGAACAATCTTATGCATGTTATTATAAGGATAGAGCCGGATAAGACCATTATAGCTATCAAACTGTTCTTTGTTGTTTCAAGCACAGGTTCAGCTTCCTCATTTTTCTTTATTAATTCCCCCCTTTCTTTATTGTACCACTTGACGTTTAGGGTAATCGTGACAGTTTCAGACGTTTCATCGCTTTTCATCATTACAGTTAAATCATGAATGCCGGGAGTAATGTTTTGAGTATGTATCGACACGGAGAAATGAGAAGATTGGCTTAAATCTAGGCTATCCAAGCTGTTCGGTGAAATAGAATAAGAGTTTTCTGGTATACCTGATAGAACAATGGCAACGTTATGGAGGGTTATTGACCCATCATTTTTTACTGTTATTACAAAGTTGTTATCTGTATCCTGGTAGACATCAAAAATCCTTGGCATCGAAAACGTAAGTATGGCTTCAGGGATATTGCCTTGTGAGTGGACAATTCCCAACAAGAAAATCATTAAAAATATACCAAGATACTTTAATTTCATGTTTTCACTCTTTATTAATAATTTATTTTTTAACAATTAAATATTGAGAGTGGGTGTATGCAAACAATCCTTAAACCTGATAATAAACTCGTAGTCATGGTCGATTTTAGAGAAAACAGTTGTTCTGTAAAGGATTATCTAGAAGGTTTAGGCGTAGTAGTTAAACTAATCTCTTTAAAAGTCGGGGATTTCATCTGTTCTGACCGTGTATGTGTGGAGAGAAAGACGGGGGATGACTTTGTATCGTCGATTGTTGATGGTAGGGTGTTCAGGCAAGCAGAAGAACTCAAGAACAGCTTTTCAAAACCAGTCATAATAGTAGAAGGTAATAATACCAGAGAAAACATGAATGATAATGCGATTAAAGCGGCATTGGCTTCTATCGTGCTGGATTATGGTATACCTGTGATAATGACTAGACACGAAGAAGAAACAGCAAGAGTAATATTCTGGCTTGCAAAGAGGGAGCAAGTTAACTCGAAGAGGGGTGTTGGAATAGCTGGGAAGAAAAGGCCAAAAAAAATAAAGAATTTTCAAGAAAGTGTTGTTTCTGGTTTACCCGGGGTTTCAACAGTTTTGTCTAAAAGAATGCTGGAAAAGTTTAAGACTATCAAAAATTTTGCTAACGCAGACGAGTATAAAATATCAGAAGTAAAAGGTGTTGGGAAAAGTCTAGCAAAAAAAATACACAAAATACTGAATGAAAAATATGGGGGCAATGCGTGAAACCGATAATAGTGGGTTATGACCCAGGCACTACTGCTGCCATAGCCATACTCGATACTAAGGGTAGCATAGTTCTTATAAAGAGTAAAAGAGGTTTTAAACAAAGTGAAATGATAGAGTTGATAACAGGGTCCGGTAAGCCGTTGGTGATAGCGGGGGATAGGAATCCGTTGCCTAAGGGCGTGGAGAAATTAGCAAGTTCTCTGGGTTGCAAGGCATACAGCCCAATAAAGACTTTATCTGTTTCTGAAAAAGAAAAGATTGTCGATGAATTTGCAGGAAAGATAAAAGATGAACACGAGAAAGACGCATTAGCATCAGCGATTAAGGCATTTAACACGTATTCAAAAGTTTTTGAAAGGACTGAAAATTTACTGTCATCGATGGGTTTTAGTAAATTTTACGAAAAGATCATAGATTCAGTTATAAGCAGAGAAGCCGGGAACATCAACGAAGCCATCAACAAGTTGTTGGTTGATTACAAGAAAAAACAAGGAATCCCAAGAATGAGTAAAGTCGAGGAGAAGAAATTTTCAAACAGAATTATAGATGAGTTGAAAGAAAGAATTAAAGGCCTTGAGAAAGATGTAGTCATACTTAAAGGATACAGTCAGAGCCTTAAGAACAAGGTTAAAGAAAGTGAAGGCAGGTTAGAAAATTATAGAAAAGAAGTTTCTGAAAAAAAAGATGTTAACTCTTTGAAAGTTATCGAAAAGCTGAAAGCAGAGTTGAAAGAAAAAGAATCGTTGATAGAATTCTTAAAATCGTCTAGAAACCTAGAATCGAACGGATATGTTACTATAGTTGAATTGGATGAAATAAAAGATAGTAAAATCAAAGATTTAGATCAAAAAGTTGGCCTGGAGGATAGAGTTGTTCTTGCCGGTAGACTAGATAACGTTCAAGTTTTAAACGATTATAAAATTAAAGCCTTTATATCCGAAACAGAGCCTGATAAAGATATTTTTGAGAGAGTTGATTTCCCGATTATAGCAAAAAAAGATATTTCCATTGAAAAAGTGAAAGATATATCAGTCGTCAAGAAAGACGTGTTCGACGATTTGTTAAAAAAAGTTAGAAAAGTGGGTTTTGTTCAATGGATAGAAGGACACAAAAAAAGAAAGTTTTAATAGATGCCATCATTTTCCTCGTAAAATTCAACCTATTGTTGGTACCGTTCTACGCGATAATCTATTTTAATTTATCCTACTATCCGTTCCAGGCGGCTTTCGCTAATTTTATCGCTAGTGTTTTAAAATCTTTGAATTATCAAGTCAGGGTTTCTGGTTTTTATCTGTTCATCGGGAAAGATGAGTTTCCAATCGACATATCGATGGATTGCATAGGCTGGAAAAGTGTTTATTCGTTGTTTGCTCTAGTGTTTGCAACGGGGGGAAAAACAAGAGAAAAGTTGAAATTTCTGGTTTTTTGGATGCCTGTTTTGTTCGTAGTAAACATATTAAGAGTGCTGATAACACTACTAATCGAGTTGAATTTCGGCATGCAACACATAGAGTTTATCCACACGTTCCTATGGCAGGAAGTTATGATAGCATCAATAATAATCATATGGTATTTCTGGTTGAAAAAGAGAAAATTAAATAGAGAGAAAAGAGAAAATTAATATATAGGCTCAGGTGAAGAATTGCCCAAGATAGAAGAACTAGGAGAGTTAGTCAATAAGTTCGAGGACAGGGTTAAACTGGGCAGTCTAATCAATGAAAAAAGGTTCGCAGAGTTAGAATTGAAGATAGGGGAATTGAACCAAAAATTAAATGAAATAACGACTGATTATCCAAAACTAAAAGAAAGGTCTGGGGAAATAGAAGATCTTTTGAACATCATAAACCTCGGCCTTGGAGAATATAAGGATGATTTTGAGAAGATTAACTCCAGTTTTTCTGAGTTTAAAAAAATACCAGAAACTCTAGAGAGCGTAAGGACAAACCTTGAGAGTAAGATGAGAGAACTGAATGAAAGCGTGACAAGCTTAACTGCTAATGTCGACGTTTTAAAGAGCCTCAAGGAAGATATCGTCAAGAACTCTGAAGAAGCCGTATCGTCCAAAGTCAAGGTTTTAGAAGAAGGTATAGAACGCAACAGAGTGGAAGTAGAACACGTTAAAAGAGATTTAGAAGGGTTTTCTGTAGCAATAAGATCATTCGAGAGAACGATTGAACTAACTAATTTAGATGATATAATAAGACGCTTTGATTCTCTTGACAGGAGGATAATCAACGCTGAGACGGAGCTAGAGAAGTTTAGAGGTCTTGTTCCTAACATATCAGTAACTATTGCCGATGTAGAGATTCTGAAGAAGAAGTTTAAAGAGATGGGCTCGAGTGTCATGGATGTTCTAATCAGAATGAATGAATTCGATGTAAACATCAACAAAAAAATAAGTTTATTTGAAGATTTAACCAAAAAAGCTGAATCTGCAAACGAGGATATTAAAACTCAAATTTTTAAGTTGGAAGATACCAAAATTGCTGTTGATAAGGTTTACAATGATCTAAATGATAAGGTTTCAAGCTTACCAGTAATGAACGAAGACATCACCAAACTCAAGTCTGGCATAGAAGAATTGAACAAAACTAACTTGGATTTGAACTCAAAGTTGGAAGGTACAAAGGCTGATGTGGGAAAAATTTACAACTATGTGGATGATAAGTTTTCTGGTATCACAGCAATCAATGAAGAAGTTACAAGACTGAAGGTCAGTGTAGAAGGGATGAAAAGACTGAGGTCGAACTTGGATGAGATTGTCGCAAGCATAAAAAATGAAATAATCACAGGAGTGAAAAGTCAATTACCCGTAGATTCTGAGATGAGGATAAGCAAGCTAGAAGAACAGGTTAAGAATGTCTCATCGTTGAATTTTGATAAAATGCTGGCGGGTATTAGAGAAAGAATAAGTGATGTAGAAAAACAGGGTTTTGACAGGACTGGTAAGTTAGAGTATGGAGCATTGAAAGAAAAGGTTGAAAGTGTAGAAAAATTTATTGCAGATACAAACAAATCTCTTTTTAGTTTCCAAAAAACTGGTCAAGAACCTAGAAAAATAAAAGTTGAAACTGTAAATAAAGGAGTTTCTAAGAATATAATCGATGAAATTATATCTTTGAAGAATATGATTTCTACCCTTTCTTCTGAGAATAATGACTTAAAGAAAGTAATTAGAGATGTAAGACTAAATCAGATGGATGCCATAACCTCCGATGTTTTTGTCGGTACTGCTGCGAGGGTAAGCACGATTGAGAAAAAACTCAGTGAAATAGAGGAAGAAATGAGCAAAATGAGGACAAATAGGTAGTTGTGGTTAAGTAAAGTTTATAAGTATTATTCTATTAGTTTTGTTTTATGTCATACACACTGGTAATAGCCGAGAAGCCACAAGCCGCTTTAAGATTAGCCTCAGCACTGGCAGAAGGTTCTGTGAAGAAAGTTGGAAAAGGTGGGGCTTACTGGCTAGAGTTTGACAGGAAGAATAAAAAACATGTTGTAGTCCCTGCTGTTGGTCATTTATTCGTTTTAGACACTATAAAAGGGAATGGTTGGAGTTACCCGACTTTTGACGTGGAATGGGTTCCTACATTTACAAAAAAAGGTTCTGAGTTCACGAAGAAGTATTATAACAACATAAAATCACTTGTAAAGGATGCTGACACTTTCATCGTTGCGACAGACTTTGATACTGAAGGAGAAGTGATAGGCTTCAACATCCTGCGTTTCCTCTGCGGTCAGACAGATGCTAAGAGAATGAAATTCTCCACGTTGACGACGCCTGACTTGATAGAGGCTTATGAGAATATGATAAATCAAATAGAGCTTGGTCAGGTTGAGGCAGGTTTGACACGTCATTACTTAGATTTCCATTGGGGTATCAACACTACTCGTGCGTTGACTCTGGCCATGAAGAAATTCATAAAGAATGCTTTTGTCGTAGTCTCGAGCGGTAGAGTTCAATCACCCACGTTAAAGATTCTTGTTGACAGAGAATTAGAAATAAAGAAATTCATTCCAATTCCTTATTGGCAGTTGGAATTACATTGTTTTGTGGATGGAAAGGTTATCGTCGGCTTATACATAAAAGACAAGATATGGAAAAAGGATGAAGCCCAGAAAGTTGTCGATGAGTGCAAAGGTAAGGATGCTGTAGTAAAGGATGTTGAGAGTAAGAAATACAAAGTTCTACCGCCTTTGCCGTTCGATACGACCACGTTACAGACAGAATCTTACAGATGTTTCGGTTTCTCACCAGTCCAGACGATGAGTATCGCTGAATCTTTATACAATCAAGCATTGATTTCTTATCCAAGAACTGCTTCTCAGAAGTTGCCGGCAAAGATTGGTTATAGAAAGATTTTACAAGGGTTGTCTCAGATAAATGTTTTCAAGGATATCAGTCAAGAATTATTGTCTAAAACTGAGCTGAAACCAAGAGAAGGAAGTAAAGTCGACCCTGCCCACATAGCAATCTACCCGACGGGGGAAATACCCAAGGGGTTGACGAGTCAACA
>CAZRNP010000062.1:0-5824 GCA_964601485.1 uncultured archaeon | reverse complement strand
CTGTACAGGTGACATCGGAATAATCGCAGCGAAGAAATACGATATTCTAGTCTGGATGGCTGATGGTCAATTCAGAGAATCTGGCTCTAATTCTAATTGTACTGATTTCCAGGCGAGAAGACTGAATATAAGGTTCAGAGAAAAAGAAGGTCAAGCACCGATCGGGTTTGTCCATACTTTAAACAACACTGCTCTGGCTACAAGTAGAACGATGATGGCTATATTAGAACAATTCCAACAAAAGGATGGTTCTGTTATAATTCCTAAAGTTTTGAGACCATTCATGAATGGCATTGAAAAATTAGAAAAATGTTAATAACTCTTTTTTATTCGTATGAATGAATTAATAATTTAAACTTACGTAAAAAGAATATTATTATGCTAAGTCAGGCTGAAAGTTATTTTCAAAATGCAGTCCCACTTGTCGATGAATCAGAAATTCCGTCTGATGCACTTTCTGTGTCTGAGGATGTTATACTAAAAACCGTTGGGTTTTATGAACCATTTAATGGAAATTCGAATGGAGAAATTAAAAAACCAAAACATTTCAATGGCGTCTTTAGATCTAAAAATATAGTAGTTTGCCAACCAATCTTTGAACTGTTAACTCGTAAATTATATTCAGATAGACATCCTCTCCCGTTTTCCTTTGGATCTACATTTTCAAGAAAACCAGAGACCATTCTACTTGCAAATTTAGAGTTAGGTAGAGTACCTGAACCATTGTCATTTCGTCAATACAGAAAGAGACTTTATACATGCAGTGATAAAACTATAAGATTGTTGAACAGGGATAACGTTTATGTTCCTGTTGATCATCAAACTAGCATACCAGAAAGATGGCGAATTCTTCAAAGAAAAGCCCCTTTAATGACTGAAGAAGCACTAAGATTAGTTAGAAAAGGATCATTGTGTAATACTCATGGACAATATCTGGTTGAATCATATTTAAGACGTTTACCGATTCTTTCTTCGAACTATCGTGAAGTCATAACAGCAGCTGAAATGCTAGGAATCGTGTATGAAAGAAAAACATGTGGCAATGGTTTAATTTGCCTTTATAAAAATTAACAATGAAATCATTTACTAAAATAAAGAAAAGTAATTAAAAAACAAGAGTATTCCATCTCCTACTAAAAGGGTAAATATTAAAGCCATAGGAAATGCAGGGGCAAACCTCACACCTTCTTTAATCCAGATGTACTTCTTGCCAGAACTCTTAATTTTTTTCAATTCTTTCTCTGTTATCCCTTCCCATACTTTATAATCCAGGGGAACATCGCCAATTTTTAGTTGAGACATCGGTATTTTTCTCTTGAACCCAACATTCTCAACAGTCTTGACAAACTTCCACAAAAGAAAGAAACCTGAACTAATTACGATTATCGTAACACTGAAAATTACCATACCGGCTTGATAGTATTTTGCAAACGCTATTCCAAAGGCGACTAAGGATACGACCAACAAAACGTTCAACACAACAATCATTTTTGCGTTAGCTCTCAAATCTTCAAAAAATGCTGACCAGATTTTTCTGTTTATTAAAGACAAAACTATAGCATATAAAATCATGTAAACGGCCCCCACTAGGAAAACGTTGAAGAAAAAACTTAGAGGAAAAGGAAAGATCATGGATGTTGTAAATTCTTGGGGTAGCACTGGGACTAAAAACCCAATCGCAGAAAGAATCTTGGCATCACCGCCTCCCCACTGCCCAGTATAATACATGAAAAACCCAAAACCGAGAAAACCTAGACCAACAATTATGGATAGAAGGAAAGGCCAATAACTCCAAACTAAGTATGATTTTATCAGGTTTCCTATGATACCAATACCCATCATAACATAAGGAACCTCGTCTGGAATTTCAGTCGTCTTCAAATCATACAGTCCAGCAGCGGTTGAACCGACTAAAGCAACAACAAACAGCAATATCTCAAGCATAGTATTTTTTTTGGATTATAACAATATTAAATTAACATGAAGAAATTGAAAAAATGTTTACAAATGATTTAAATCTTTAAAGATACTTTATTTTTTAAGATGTTAAACTTAAACCCTGTATCTCACATTAAAAGCTACTTAGAGTCAAGAAGATTGACAAAGGCTTTAAATTATGGTGTGGGAGTAGCAGTAAGTAAGTTGGAAAAGGCCGGTTATACCACTGATTATCATGGTAAAAAAGTAGGAAATGAAGGATTTTCCTGTGGTCCGTATAGTGGATTATGTGGATTCAGAATAATTGCTGAAAAGAATGGATATTCTATTGCTATTCAAGTGGAGGGTCATACATTCGAGCAAATGTCGCGTGCCAAAATGTTAGCAAACAAAGAAAATCATCAAGCGGTGATATGTTTCACTTCTGCGAGACTGGAACATGATGGAATGAAAGAAGAATATATTAAAGAAATAAAAGAATTGGAAAAAGATAATATGCTTCTTGTTGAAGGAGCAGATATTGAGGAATTGAATAAAGCTTTAGATCGGGTTCTTTTTTAACCGTATGAATCGAATAAAAACCTTGTTCTCATTTTCCAACAATATTAAAAAATTATTCAAGGATCAGCTATACTTTTTAAACCCTAAACTCTTAGCCACTTCTCTCCAACATTGTCTGCAATAATTCAACCCATACTTTCGAATAATTCCGCCATACCTTCCACATTTCCTGCATTTGTATGCTCCTCTGCCAAACTTTCTGACTTTTTTCTCAGCCACCAACGTCCCCTAGAACCTCGAGAATATGAACATCATCATCGCACGTATTGTCTATGATTTGCTGGAAAACTTTTTTGTAGACTTTTTCAAAACTATCTTCCATCAAAGCCTTTCTTAGGATAACGCCCGATAACTTAGAAGTTATTTCAAAAAACCAAACATCATTCTCCAACAACATTCACCTCAAAGTTTTTCTTTAACCATTCAATAGTTTCATCTTTAGTTATTAAATGTTTTTTCCCTATCTTCGATTCTCTTGACCTTTTCTTTATCCTGAACCCTCGCCTCTCCAGCGTCACACAAACATCCATTCCCATGATTCCAACATCAGGATCATAATTCGTGTTTGGCAAGTCTATGTACTCTTTAATCCCGAAAGAAAATTCTCCATCTTTAACTTGCTTTTCTTTCAATTCTTTCTCTATTGCTGATAAAGCACCTATCAGAAACTTCACTGCACTTTCTTTTCTCAGAGTTACTTTAACACCTATAGGCTTTCTTTTAATCATACCAAAAGTTGTTCTATCCTTTGTTAACGTAATTAAGGGTTTTTGACCACTTATCGTATTAATGAGTTTTTCAGCTCTTTTTAATTTATCGGCATCATTACCACAGCCCATGTTCAGAGTGACTTTTTCAACTCTTATCTCTCTCATCGGGTTTTCTTCCATAGAATCACTTTTCAGTCAATTTTATCAATGGTTTTTCTTTTCCCACGACATACACATAATCCATTATAGCTTCAAACTCTCTCTCATCTTTCTTGCAAATGATTTTGTTCGGCTCTCTACTTTTCGTCATTATTATATCTTTTATGCTTATCACATCGCCAATGTTTTGACCGCCTGATAATATCCCAACAGCACCTTTTTCCATTTTGACGTGTTCAACTATTTTTTGGCTTGGCAACTCTATGAGAATAGAATCCCCAGGTTTGTAAGCTTCTTTTTTAGTTTTTTCATCGATCAGAATGTTCTTCCCATCATGCAAGTTTAATTGAAGCTTACCGCCTTTTAACATCGTCTTGTTCTTTATCCTGCAGATTTTCAAACTCGATTCTTTCTTAGGAATTTCTATCAAAGTTAAACCATGCTTATCAGGAACAACACGGTATTGTTTCTCTTTCTTTGGTAAATCAATCACATCGAACAGACCGACAGGATACTTTAAATCTGTTCTAGGTTTTCCGTCGACAAAAAAATTCTTAGTCTTAACGATTTTCCTAACATCGTTTTTAGTATCAACCAATTTCAACAAATCCCTAACGATAATCAGGATTGGGATTGATTCGAATTTTTTATGAGGACCTGGTCTTGGTGTGACTATCCATTTTGCTTTTTTCTTTGGCACTTTCCAGAACTTTGGTGCCGACAACCTTTTCAGTCTTACCATGTTTTTCCTCCATTTTTAAAACTCGGGTTAAAGCTTCTAATCTCTTTTTATCCTCAAGGTTTAAATTGATTATTTTTAATTTACTAGGATGGGTCGGTACAGGGATTTCTGAACCGTCAACTTTCTTCCTCGTTAAACCATCTATGTAAACTTTTGTTTCTCTCATGTCAACCTTACTTACCTTCCCAGTTTTTTTCTTAAATTTACCTCTCATTATTTGCACTTCATCACCCTTTCTAACAGGAAGGGATCTTTTTTTGTATTTTTCCCTCAGTTCTTTTGACAGATGAGCAGAAAGGAATCTGTGCCTGACGTGGAAAGGAGCGTGATAAATATACTTTCTCTGTTTTCTTGGTTGTTTGGATGATCTCCAATGTTTTGACCAGAATTTCATTTTAATCACACTATTATACTCGCAATCTTGCCTAAAGTCGAGAACCTGTCAATAACTTCTTTAGCGATAGGACCTTTTATCTGCGTACCAACAGGCTCACCTTTCTCGTTGACCATGACAACAGCATTATCCTCGAATTCAATTCTCATACCGTCAGGTCTACTGAATTCTTTTTTCATCCTGACGATGACAGCTCTTACAACTTGCTTTCTCCATTTTACTGTTCCTTGTTTTACAGTACAATTGACCAAATCAGCTATCGCTGCACTAGGTTTTCTCCTTCTCCTACCTTTATAACCAAAAACTGAAATCAATTGTAATAACTTGGCTCCAGTATTGTCTGCACATTCTAAGTATGCACCGACTGGTAAACCTCTGGTTATTTTTGCCTTTATCGCTTTCATTCAACTCATCTTCTCTATCACAACAAAATTTTTTGTCTTGCTCAAAGGTCGACATTCAGCTATCTTGACTTTATCGCCTTTTTTTACGTTCAAGCATTCAGGATTGTGAGCAGCTATTCTTTTTCTTCTCCTTTCATACCTTTCATACTTTGGAATACGATGCAAGTAATTCCTCTCAACTACAACAGTACTCTGCATTTTATCTGAAACTACGATTCCTTCTAGGATTTTTCCCCTCACCGGTAAAGTTCCGTGGAATGGACAATCCGGCTCTTTACATTCCTTCTCTGGAGGTTTAACTACATAACCAATATCCCTAAATTTTTGCTTTTTTTTCTTCATTTCACCATCTCGGTAACTTCTTCTTAATCCTATCTTCAGGCCTGCCTATTAATACTTTTCCGTCGACTTGGACTTTCGTTCCATTTGGTAATGTAAATATAAATATTGTTATGTCCTTAGGTATAACCTTTTCTCCCTTGTCAGTTTCTATCTGTACTGTTGAATATGTCTCCCAAACAATTTTGCCTTTTAACCCTGTTTGTGATGGATTTTTACTAACTTTTATTTCAACTTCTAAACCTATCAACTCATGTCTAACCAAGTTTTGTGGTGTTATTGACATATACAAAAATTATAGTATTATAAAAAATTAACTTATCTCTATCTGGTCTTCTAAGTACCCCATTTCTTTTAACAGCTGTTTTGTTCTTTCTTTGTGATTTCCTTGTAGTTCAACTTTACCATCTTTAAAAGTTCCACCGCATGCTAATCTTGTCTTCAGCTGTTTAGAAACAGACTTTCCAGATTTTTCTTCTATACCTTCGACGATTGTAATAGGCTTATTGAACTTTCTCATCACAGTATGTATCTTGATAACTTTTGTTTCTCTCTCGATCACTTTACATACACAAAG
>CAZRNP010000061.1:0-5946 GCA_964601485.1 uncultured archaeon | reverse complement strand
CAATTTCTCTTAGTTGATTAGAAAAATCATGATGAATGGGTGTAAAATTTTTTATTCCAGTCGGTGCAATGTTTAAAGCAAATCTTCCACCGGGAACGAGAACTCTTTTAGTTTCTATCCAAACTTTCTTTAACCAATCCAAATAATTTTTGTGTTCCATTTTATCGAAATGATTGTCATACTGTTTTCCTACGTTGTAAGGTGGCGAAGTGATAGCAAGATGAATACTGTTATCAGGTATTTTCTTCATGACGTCTAATACATCCCCACAAATAATCTTATTCGTAAATTCCTCTTTTCCCATAGATATCACTTTGTTTATTATCTTTTTCTAGGTTTATCCCAATAAGGACTTTTGCATTTAGGACAAACTCTAGGATGATCTTCATGATTTCTTGGTAGCCACTCATGTCCACAGCGTTCACATTTAAATCCAGATAATTTTACGATTGCCATATTCTCTATTAATATATTTCTATTATATAAATTTTACTATATTACCAAAAAGTATATATATTACTAATAGTAATATACTAAAAGATAAATAAATGATAGAGAGAAAAATCAGAGGATAAATAATTTTTTTGATATTTCGATTCATTCACTTTTCTCTTTAATCAACTTATTCAATTCCCTAGAAGACTCCAATTCAGGTAACTCACTCTCTAAGACAATCGGTACTCCATCTATAACTTGTTCATGGCTCTTTTTAGCAACAAACATTCCTTGAGAAGAAAATATTGAAGATAAACCTTTCACTTGAAAAGCAACTTTTTTAATCTTGACAGTATTCTCAGAAAGACCTGTAATCAAAGAAATCTTCTCTTTTCCTATTATTTCAAAATTTGCAGATGTAACAGCAGAATTGTCAACTCCAATACGAGAAAATTCTGAAGAAACTTTTTTCTGGAATTCATTCTTAGGTTCAATATAAGTCCTCTCAACTGCTTCCATCTTATAAGGAACTTTTAAGTCAATCCCAAGTAAATCTTCTAATCTTTCAACAGTTTCCAAAGTAGGGTTAACTCTTTGATTCTCTATTTCATACAGAGCTTTCTTAGAAATCCCAATTTGTTTGGATAGTCTCTCTAAACTTAGATTCAATTCCTCTCTCTTCTTCCTCAAATAAACCGTGTTAATCGTGACAGTATGCTTTCCTTTTATTGCCTTAATTTCTGGAATAACTTCTTCTTCTATTATACATTCAAACATGCTAGGGGTAACTACGGGTACTTCAAACCTAGAATAAATGACTTCATCATTCAAAGAATTACGATTAGTTCTTTCCGAAACAACTAAAGGATAGGCAGAAATGAAATAAGAGATTGTCTTCAAACTCTGAGCTTGTTCTTGAATTAAACCATCTACATTAGTTAAAGCCTTGATCAACATCACAAACTCTTTTCTAGCAGCTATATCAAAACAACCTTGTGTAAGAAAAAGTTGAAATTCTTTCTTGCTTAAACTATCAACTAATCGATCGACCAAGTAAGATTTATTAAACATATTAATCGTTAATTATATGAAAGTAAATAAGTTTATAAAACAGTGTGTTTGAGGGTATACGGGCCGGTAGCTCAGCCTGGTGGAGCGCAACATAAGTGCTCAATCGCCTTATAAGGCACTGTTCCGTTTAGGACAGCGAGTGGCCGAGCGTTCAAATCGCTCCCGGCCCATTCATGATGATTGTATGAAAAAAAACATCACACTCTGGTTGATAATCATAAACGTAATAGTTTATGTGTTTGAACTCATTTTTGGTAATGTATTTTTGTCTTTGTTCTCGCTCATACCTAATTTAGCTTTGAAAGGGTTTTACTGGCAATTTTTAACTTACATGTTTCTTCATAGTCCTGGTGACCCGATGCACATATTCTTGAACATGTTTGCTCTGCTGATGTTCGGACCAAGAGTTGAATTGGAAATGGGGCCAAAAAAGTTTCTTATGTTTTATCTTATTTGTGGTGTTGGTTCAGCACTCCTATTTTTACCTTTGAGTACTGATTGGAATGTGCCTTTATTAGGGGCATCGGGTGCAATTTTTGGAGTGTTAACAGCTTTCGGTATAATGTTTCCTACAGCAATAGTTTATGTCATGGGCTATATTCCGTTGCCAGCCATTTTTGCAGTAGTAATCTTCGGTTTTTTAGAGATATTTTATGGACTAACTGGGCTTGAACCTGGGATTGCTAATTTTGGACATTTAGGTGGAATGATAACTGCTCTAATACTCTTGAAAGTTTTTGGTTTCCAGAGAAAAAGAATTAGATATTTCTGGGAATGAATGATTTTTTAATTATTCTTCTCAATTATAATAGAAGAGTAAAATGAAAATGAGACAAAAAAAGTATGAATTCTGGCTTGACAGCTGGGCCAGAAAAGTCGCTGAAAGAGAGAAGAAACTTAAAAGGGGGTTAAAAGTACTAAGAACAGAATCTGGTTTAGGTGCAAGTGGTGTTCCGCATATCGGGAGTTTTGGTGATGTTCTAAGACAATACGGTGTTACGTTAGCCTTACAAGATATGGGTTTAAAATCTGAGTTAGTTGCATTTTGTGATGATAGAGATGGTTTAAGAAAAGTCCCTTTAGGTTTTCCAGATTGGTTAGAAGAGTATATAGGAAAACCCGTTACAGATATTCCAGACCCTTTTAAATGTCACAAGAGTTTTGGGGCTCACATGAGTTCTATGTTGATCGAATCTCTAGAGAAAGCAGGAATAAAGTTCAGGTTCATGTCGGGTTATGAAGTTTACAAAACAGGAATGTTGAATGAACAAATAGAAAAAATTCTTTTACAATCTGTTCTAGCAGGAGAAATAATCAAGAAAATTCTAGGCCAAGAAAAATTCACAGGGATGTTGCCATACTTGCCTACATGTGAAAATTGTGGGAAGATTTACACGACAAGAAGTTATGAATTGTTACCGAAAGAACACAAAGTCTTGTATGCGTGTGACTTAGAATTTCTAGGAAAAAACAAGAACAATGGAAAAGACATCTTAGTAAAAGGATGTGGTCATAAAGGGGAAGCGAGTTACTTTAATGCCAACGGAAAATTAGCATGGAAAGTTGAGTTTGCTGCTAGATGGTCTGCCTTAGGCATTGTATTTGAGGCACATGGAAAAGATATTCTGGATTCCGTTAAAGTAAACGATGAAATCTGTAGAAGAATCTTAAATTGGGAACCGCCCTTACATTTCGTTTATGAGATGTTCTTGGATAAAGGAGGAAAAAAGATTTCAAAATCCATAGGCAATGTTCTCTCACCGCAAGTATGGTTTAAGTATGCAACACCGGAGAGTCTGATTCTCTTGATGTTAAGAAGATCAGAAGGAACGAGAGAAATAAACGTTACTGATATCCCGACTTACATGGACGATGTTGATAAACTTGAGGACTTATACTTTGGTTTAAAAGAAGAAAAGAACCCGAGAGATTTATTCAATGCCAAAAGGTTGTTTGAGTTTGTTCATTTGTTAAAAGTTTCAAAAAAAGTTTCTTTGCATGTACCGTATAATACGATGGTTGAGATAGCGAAAATACTACCGGAGAAAAATCAAGTTGAATTCGCTTTAGAAAAACTGAAAGAATTCGGTCATGTTAAAAAAATTGATTCTTCTGTTAAAAATGAAGTTGAGAAAAGATTGGAGTTTGCTAAAAATTGGAATGAAGATTTCTTGAAGATTGAAAAGATTGAAATAAAAATATCTGAAATTGAGAAAAAATTAATAAAAGAATTGATTGAAACTATTGAAAAAGAGACAGATGGTGAAAAATTACAATACAAAATATTTGAAATCTCAAAGATCAGTGGGATGAAACCAGTAGAATTTTTCAAACTAATCTACAAAATAATATTAAATTCTGAAAGAGGACCTAGACTTGGTCCTTACATCATAGAAAGAGGTAAGAAAGAGATTATCGAAAAACTGAAAGAAGTTGTTTAGTGATTATATGAACAGAGAAGAAGCTCTTAGTTTGATTAAACAGAACATAACTAAAGTAAACCTGATAAAGCACATGTTCGCAGTAGAAGCAATAATGAAAGGGTGTGCTCAATTCCTGAAAGAAAATGGAGAAGAAATAGACGTTGAAAGATGGGATTTACTCGGACTCATACATGATATCGATTTCGAGAAAGCACCGGAACCGGAAAGACATGCTACTGTTGCATCTGAAATTTTGCAAGGAAAAGTCGATGAAGAAATGATTAAAGCGATAAAATCTCACAATTTTGAAAACCTTGGCGTTCAACCAGAGTCAAAGATGGAATACTGTCTGATTGCTGCAGATGCTATATCTGGTTTAGTAATAGCGGCGGCGTTGATACTCCCATCTAAAAAACTAAAAGATATAAAGGTTGAGTCAATCGGCAAAAAGTTCAAGGAAAAAGATTTTGCGAGAAATTGTTCTAGAGAGAATATGCTATACTGTGAGAAAGTTGGGATAGATAAAGAAAAGTTTTTTGAGATATCGTTAAAAGCTCTTCAAGAAATTTCAGATTTGTTGGGGTTGTAAGAATAGAAAATCAATTAATACCTTATTGATTTAAGATAGGTATCTGTTTCTTCAAACAATGTTTCTAATTCTCTATTTTCATGAGCTCTACTTAAAACTCCTCTTCTCCCTGGTAAAAAGAAAATTCCACGAGTTCTTAGATATTTATGTAATTTATTTAATGTTTTCTTATCTGTTTGAGCAACATCTCTTGGATTTTTAATTGGGTATTTTGTAAAATGTGTTTGAAAGAGCGAACTTATACCTGTTATTTGAACATCAATTTTTCTTTTTTCAAAAATCTCACGAAGATTTTTCCTCGTGTATTCTCCCATTTCATTTAACTTGTTAATTAATAATCCATTTTCTAAAATTTTCAATGTTGTGAGTCCAGCGGTCATGGTAATAGGATTCGCAGAGAAAGTTCCACCATGATATGAATATTTTTCTCCCTGATATTTGGAAGAATCTATATGTCCAATTATTTCACTCGGTGCACCAATACCACCAACAGGAAACCCACCACCAAGAATTTTTCCCATTGTAGTTATATCCGGATTAATATCATAGAATTGTTGAGCGCCACCAGGAGCAACCCTGAATCCAGTTATTACTTCATCAAAAATCAAAAGAATTTCTTCGTCTGAACAGATTTCTCTCAATTCTTTTAAGAAATCTTTTTCAGCAGGTATAGCACCAGAACTTCCTAACACTGGTTCAATAAATATTCCAGCTACTTTATTTTTATGCTGTTTTAGAATATTACGTGTTCCTTGAATGTCGTTAAAGGGTAGCACTATAGTATTTTCTAAAACTTCTGGAAGAATACCCCCAGATTCTAAACGAGGAGGGTATTTAACACCTTTATGCAAAGAATCATACCCACCATGCCATCCCCCTTCAAACTTTGCAATGATTTTTCTACCTGTGTAAGTTCTAGTTAATCTTGCAGCATACATGTTGGCTTCAGTACCGCTGTTGGTGAAACGTACCATTCCAACACTTGGAACCATCTTAACAACTTGTTCAGCTAATTGAATTTCAAGTTCATGAGAAACCCCATAATGCATTCCTTTATGCAGTTGTTCTTTGACTGCCCTTAAAACTTCTGGGGGAGTATGTCCTAAAATTAAGGCATTATGTCCCATCCAATAGTCTGTATATACATTTCCATCAACATCAATAATTTTACAACCATTAGTACAACCTACATAAAATGGGTAATCTTCAAAGTAACGTATTCCATAAGAAACCCCTTGAGGTAAAACTTTTTTAGCTCTTTCATATAATGCTTTAGATTTAGTTGTATTCAATCCAGTCATAAACTCACTTAAAGTAAAGATTAGATAGGAAGTAAAACATTTGAATTTATTTTTCTTTTCACATTTTATTCTTAGTGATCAATTGTTAGAGGAATCAAGAATCTTCAAGAATGAACAAGCCTTATCT
>CAZRNP010000060.1:0-6168 GCA_964601485.1 uncultured archaeon | reverse complement strand
TGAGTACCATTACATGGGCTAAATGCATCATTAAAAGTATAATCGTCACAACTATGTCCAAAGGTTTGAGTGCAAGTTCTTGGAGTTACAAAATCACTCTGAGAGCTATATACAATACTAGTAATTAAGAAAATACCGAAAACTATGAGAAATACAGCTTGAATTCTGTTAAAACGAAATTTAAACATATTCTCCTAATAATATTAGTACTTAGTTAATTTTATTGATGACTGATTCAAAAAAATGTATTTAATTCATAAACGAAGACTTTTTAAATTTAATCTATAGAAGAAATTATGATAAGATGTCAATAAAATTAAAGAAATCTTGGTTGATCACTTCTTTTTCGATTGTTTTGTTTATTTTGATTAGTATTAGTACAGCTAAAGCAGACCTTGTTGTTACTGTTTTTGATTCTAGTTGTTCTCCTATTTCCGGAGCTCGTGTTATAGTAACATATTTTGGGGCATTAGAATGTGACTCATACACGAATGCAAATGGAATATTTACATGCCCAACTTCAAGTTTATCACCTTATTGTCCAGATATTAATCATCGTGTTGTAATAACATTTGGTGGACAAATATATGATTCTTATGAGAGTGTAGATGGTTCATGTGCAGGTAGTCTTATGGTTATAAATTGGATAAAATGTCCTTCAGGTTATTGTGTTGACGGCTATTGTTGTGATTCTGCATGTAGTGGAAATTGTGATAGATGTAATGTTTCAGGTAGTGAAGGGATTTGTACTAATGTAGATGCAGATTGTACAGGTAATTGCGATTATTGTAGTGGTGGAAATTGTGTTGCTGATGAATCTATTTGTGAAAGTAATTATAATTGTTCTAGTTGTACAGGTAGTGGAACTAATTATACCTGCACCTATACTGTAGAAAACGATGATTGCAATTCATTTAATATATCTGGAATAGCAACATGTGACTGGATTCCTGATAATTATTATTTTACATGGGACTTTAGAAGTTCATTCACTAGTCAATGTTTAGGGATAAACAATTGCAGTCAAGGAAGCACAACTATTACTCATACTTGTAATAAAACAACTTGTAATGCTTACTGCGATCAAGATGTAGATTGTTCTGAGATGTGCGACGGGAATAAATGGTATTCTGTTTATGAATGTAATGATTCATGTAATTGTCAATCAAACACTCCAATTTGCAGTGTAGGACATTGTGGTGCTGAGTGTGATGGTCCTGAAGAATGTGCAAGTGGGGTCTGCAAAGATGATTGTACTTGTTTAGATACAACTCCACCAGTAATAACAATTCTTTCACCAATAAATGCTACCTATTATTCAAACTCAACGCCTTTGACTTTCACTATAAATGAACCTACAAGCTGGATTAAATATAGTCTAGACAACCAACCAAACGTAACAATAACAGGAAATATACTCATGAATAATCTTGCTGACGGTAGTCACAATGTGATTGTTTATGCTAACGATACTTCTGGCAATGTTGGTTATTCAAATAGAATTTATTTCAAAAATAATGCTTCAGTCTATCTACCTTGGGAAACTTCTTACATAGGAACAGGAGGATATCCCATCATTGACATAGAAGAATATAATGGAAAATTATATTTCGCAGCAAATAACAACAATATGTACATTTTTGATGGAGGCAGCTGGAATTTAGTTCAGGCTCCTACTAACACTCTATCGTTACAGACATTCGGCACAAAATTATACGTAGCTGGTAGCGGTGGAAAAATTTATTCTTATGATGGTTCTACATTTACAGAAGTATTCAACACTGGCGCTCAATATTCAAAGATGTTAGGTGTTTACAATAGCAAATTGTATGCAGGAACTTATCTAGCTAAACCAGCAAAACTTTATTATTCTTCTGATGGAATTACTTGGCAACCAGACACTGCATTTTCAAGTATTTTATATTGTCCAGCTCCTTTCTGCAGTATTGACTCTATGAGAGTATTTAATGAGAAGATGTATTTAACATCAGGTGGAACTGTATACAAATATGATGGCAGTTGGAGTATTCTACAAACTTATTCAGACGTAGCTTCTTTTACTGACATGAAAGTCTATAACAGCAAGCTATATTTTGCTACAAGAGATGCTAATAGCAGATGTCCTGTGTATGCAGGCTATTCCGGTTTCTGCGGAAGAGTGATGGAATACAACGGCGTTAGTTGGAATCCAACATTTTTCGATCATAGAGGTTCTAACACCAAAGAAGGTTACTGGATGTATTCACTTGAAGCCTATAACGGAAGACTTTATGCAGGAACAGCTGATAGAATCTATATGTACAATGGTGGATTGTGGGGCTTGACGTTTAATTCAATAGAAGGAGCACAGTATGCTTTGGTCTTGAAGAATTGGAATGATAAAATATATGTTGGTTTTGGGAACGGAATCATGTTCAAGGATGATCTGCTAGAGCCAAAGCCAGACTTGATAATCGAAGATATTTGGAATTCTAACAATAAGATCTATTACAAGATAAGGAACCAGGGCAGTGCAGACGCGAGTTATAGTTATTCGAAACTGTATGTAGACGGTTCTTACAAAGCAATAGACTTTGTATCTCCTTTAACAGTCGGTTCTTCCAGTAGCGAATACTTCACTTATGTTTGGGCATGTTCAGGCACAAGCGACACGATAAAAGTCTGTGCTGATGAATACGGCTATGTTACTGAGAGTAACGAGACTAATAATTGTCTAACAAAGACTTTCACATGTCCTGTAAGCTGTACATGCACTCCTTGGATTTGGGATGATAGTGGTTGCTGTAGGATTAGGACATGCACTCCGGCAAGATGCAGTATTGAGAGAAGTTGTAGTAAACATTGCATCTTTTAATATAGATTTACATATGTCCTTTAAAAAATAACCTACTTCATGGATTGGCTACAGCTTAGATAACAAACCAATTGTAACTTTCGATTATAATTTACCAGCTGGGAAGTATAATACAACTATAACCTTTTTTGGTCCTCATAATGTTGCTGTTTATGCCAACGATACTTAAGGAAACATGGGTTCTTCTAGCAAAGTTCATTTCACAGTTTCAACATGTACATGCTCAGCATGGGTTAATACAAACCAATGCTGTGAAGGTAAGTATACAGCTCCTACAGGTTTATTCACCAGGACTTGCATACCATCTGGCTGTAATACAGAACAAATGTGTAAGAGAGTTAGGGCTTGCGCAGTTTAATCTAAAAAGACAAAGTGAAGACACACTAAAGACTTAAATACTTAATCGCTTAGACTATTCTTGGTACTATGGTAAAACTAATGGATAAAAAACCATACGATTTAGTATTTCCTAGTCAAGAGTACGAAGAAAAGAAAGAAATAATCCCATTATCTCCTAAACCTAAAATAACGGAATACGAAGAGCGTGAACAGCCAAGAGAGATAACCGTCGAGAGAAGATCGATCCATAAGATGTTAAGAGACCAGGGGGAGATGGAACCGTTAAGACAAGTAAGCCCTAAAATTATAGGGAACCTGTTTGACAGGGTTGAATTCTTAAGCAAGAGAATACAAGAGACTAAGGTTGCCTTAGAAACCAGAGAAAAACTCCACAAGGAGCTTATGAGCGAGATAGAATCGGATGTAAGAGACAAACAAAGTACTTTAGCAGGTCTTTCTGACGTTGATGACGTGAGAGACTTTAAACTAGACATATCCACCCTCAAGATGGAGAAAAGGAAGGAATGTGTACAGTTCTGGAGGGATGCTCTGCAGTTGTCGACAGAATTGAGAGAATTGATGGAACAGTACGAGACAGAATTGAAGATAGCAAACTTGTTCAAAGAGTTACAGCCCGGTGTTTAAGATGGAAATTGAAAAAAGAATATCCATAGACGTTTCTAAAGAAATTAACAGATTAGTCCCTATTTTAGGTAAAGAAAAGGCATCTAGGCTTGAAACAGCTTATTTATTGGCAGATGAGGATACTAGGACTAGAATACTAGAAATGATCGATGCTTTAAAGGCAGCTGTCTTCTCAGATAAAGACCTTAAAACCTCTGTTCTAATAGAACCACCTTCAAAAGAATTGGTTTCTTTTGGTGATATAGAATTTGGTACGGTCCTGTACGGGAAGAAGAGGCTGTACCCATTGTTCCTTCAAAAAGAGAATATGCTAACGCACATAGGTATCTTCGGTTCATCTGGTTATGGTAAGACCAACCTAATCCATTGGCTAGTGTTGAACTTAACAGAAAAGGAAATCCCAGTCGTGATATTCGACTTCTCCAAGAGGAACTATCGTGACCTGTTATCAATACCAGAAATAAAGGACAAAATAAGGGTTTATACAGTAGGAAGGAACACCTCTCCATTCAGGTTCAATCCTTTAAGCCCACCAGAAGGAATTCAAATATCCCAGTGGGCAAAGGAATTCTCTGAAATATTCGACCATGCTTATTGGATGCTAGGCGGGGGAAGACACATCATACTCAAGGCATTAGACGCTGTATACGAGAGTTTTAAGCCTAGAATGCCTAGGATCGAAGATTTAAAGTATTGGCTAGAAAAGTACAGGTCTAACCAGAGTTCTTCAAGAGAAAAAAACTGGATTGCTACAGCTGAAAGGCCTTTAGAATCCCTTTGTTTCAGGGAAACTGGAGAAGTTTTCGACTGCGATGAAGGAATATTACCGTCAAAATTCTTGGAAAAAGGAATGATAACAATCATTGAATTAGATTCGCTATCGACTAACGATAAGACCTTTTTCATTGAAATAATGCTCCAATGGCTTAGAGATGCTGCTTTAGTCAGTGGTTCAAGGGAAAAATTAAAGGGAGTTATAATCTTAGAAGAGGCCCACCATGTTTTGAACAGAGAAAAATCTAAGAGAATAGGAATGGAGACAGTCATCGACTTGATATTCAGGGAAGTAAGAGAATTAGGTATAGGAATGGTTTATGTCGATCAACATCCGTCATTAGTATCTTATCCTGCCTTAGGTAACACTAGTACTCACATCTACATGAACCTCGGTCTCGACACAAAATATTCTTCAGACATCCTAGACGCCAGTAACATGCTCGGCTTGGATTATAAAGAAGAAGGGGATTATCTGAGGAGGTTGCCGGTAGGACATGCGTTCATACTCATGAGAAGGCTGGCATTCCCAAACCCGTTCTTAGTCGAATTCCCGTTGGTTGAATTGAAGAAAGGTTCAGTAACAGACGATTTGGTCAAAGAATTCATGCAAGACAAACTTTTAGAAGTTATTAAAAAACAGAGAGAGTTAAAGTTAGAAGAACATGTGGAAGAAAAACCCGTTAAAATTGACTTAACTCAAATTGAAGAACTGGATGACAAATCCCTTAAGATAATCGAAATCATCGGAAATTCTCAAGGTAGTTCAACTTCTGATATATACGGTTCAATGGGGATTTCTGGTAACTCATTCAAGAAACGTGCAGAGAGGCTCATCGAGTTGGGTTTGATTAATTATAACATCGGAAAGGTTTACAGGCAGAATGCGATGTTTTACTTTTTGACGGATGAAGGAAAGAAATTTTTCGAATCAAAGTTTGAGAAAATTGATGGGAAAGTTGATTTCGACCTATTCCAAATCAAGAATTTTTTGATTAACCACTTCACCATGAGACACTGGAGGTTTGTGGAAGAAGTTTCAAGTAAAGTTGTCTTCGAGAATGGGGAGAATAAGTTGTTTGCTAATGTTGAATTAGAGTTGAACGATGAGAAAATAAAGAATGAGCTTGAAAACTTGACTGAAAAATCAAGCCTTTACTTTGTTTGTGGCTCTGAAAGGATTGAGAATCACATAATTCAAGAGGCTGCAAAGTACAGTCATAATCATAAGACTATTTTTACTATTTTTGTCGCTAGTATAAAAGACCTGAGAGATAGTAAAGATTTTAGAAGGATTGAATTTCAGGTTTAAATTATATTTTTTAATAGAACGAAAATCTATCTGATTCTATCTAACTACTAGCAATGTAATCTTGGTCTGGCTCATCTTCAACTTCTATTTCTTCTTTTTCTTCTTGTGCATCTTCTTCCTTCTTTTTCTTAATCACTTTAACTTTCATAATTAATCTTTCTTTATTGAGAACAAAAATCTATCTTCATCACAACTCTACCTCCAAAACCGAGTTATAGTCCTAAGCCAAAGGAAGTATAGGTCG
>CAZRNP010000059.1:0-6250 GCA_964601485.1 uncultured archaeon | reverse complement strand
TCCATCATTGAACACTAACACTGTCCCATCCTGTTTCATCCACCTGCCTTCTTCAATCGGTAATTGTGGATACCAATTTTTACTGAATACCATATCTTTCCTAGTTTTTTCGATAGTTAGGTTAATAATTTCGACACTTAAACATCGTGGATCTGGATATAATTGTGAACATTCATCTTTGCTATAAAATTTGAGATAATTCTTCCCTGGAGTCAGATTTAAAGAGAAAGTAATTTCATTACCTTCTTTAAACACCCAAGAAGAATCTATTTTTTTGTAGTTTAAATAAAAATCTACGATTCTATCTTTAACATAAGATTTACTATAAAAGTTAATTAACACTTCATCAGTAGCATTCTTAGAATTAATGATTGTCACTATCCCATCTTGTTTCATCCATCTGCCTTCTTCAGTCGGTAATTCTGGATACCAATTTTTACTGAATAAGAATGATTTATTTAAATTTTCCAGTTTTAAATTTATTAATTCTATACTCAAACATCTTAAGTCATTTCTACCTTCTATTATATGAGGTACATCGCATTTTGGTGTCGAATGGAATGACAATGTGTTTTTTCCTGGTTTAAGTTCTAAAAGTAGTAAATATTCTGACACATTCCCGCTAAAAACTTTAACTACATCTAACGATTTGTTATTAAGATAAATTTCAACTTCTCTATCTAGATGGTAACTTTCTAATGAAACAGTGAATATTATTATTTTTTTTTGAGTTTCTTTATTATATATTATTGCAACACTATCACTTCCCATCCATCTACCTTTATCATTTGGAAGTCTATCATACCACCCATTTTCTAAACTAAACTCTTCAACTGACAAAAAAATAGTTAGAATATATATCAATATTACCAAGATAAACAAAAAATCAATTTTACATTTATTTCTAAATATGAAATCCTTTATTCTTTCTTTAAAAGGTTTTTTTTGAAACTTCATATTAAATACGCAATTCTGTGGATATTTATCAAATAAACTTTTTATTAAATATAACATAGGATGCTATAAAAAAAATAATAGAAAAGACACTAATAAATCCAGCAACAATTTCAGTTGGAAACTTCACGTATTTTATCTTAACATCATCTTTACCAAAAACTAGTATCAACGAAGGATTAGCTAAATAAATTCTTTCATAACTTTGAAAATTTGAGAAATATGTAAATTTTAACAAAATGGGAATTTTATCTGTAGAATTTACATAAAATTGAATCCCATCGTCATTAAAATTAAATTTAGTAATTTTTGCTTCGTATTTTCCTTTTACAAATAATTTTTCTTTAATTTTCTCCATAAAACTTTCTAAACTTTCATTTTTTTCTGGTTTATAAATTAGAGTTTCATTTCTCATAATTTCTCTATCTTTCAATGAAATAATAGCGCCAAATTCTTCAAATTCTTCAGGAATTTCTTCTGAATGAACAAATACAATATCTTGTAAACTCTTTTTAACGAATACCAATTCAGAGAGATCTTTCCATTTATTTAAATTTGAAATAACCAAAACAGGTTTGTATTTTGGAATCTCAAAGTAACTCTCAACTATAGGAACTTCAAAAATATAGAATTGATTAATTTTTTCTTTTAAAATCAAAAAATCATTAAGAAATTCTTTACTATTCTCGCTACTAGCTATCACATATTTCACGTTGAATCTTTTCATTTGACTTAGGATTAGTTCTTTATCCCTTGACATTTTTTCATTACATAGATTACAAATTGGGTTTTCTTTGGGTTTACTCGATATCTCATACTGTAGAGCTAGTGTGTATGATCCACTCATTGAAACCACATGTAATTCATTCAGAACAGGTTTTCCAGTTTCAATCGGTATTCTTTCCATTAAAGTGTAATAAGCACTTCCTAAAGTTCTATCACTTTCTATTAGAATTCTTCCATTTCCAACGTTTTGTTTTATCCATTCATTCAATTCATTGATATCTAAATTACTTTCCCATTCTTTTTGTATGGGACTTTCTATTATTAGAAAAATGAGTGGTATGAGTAGGACAATTATTATAACTATTTTCAAGGGAGATTTTATTGAAAATCTTTTTATGAGAAATGCATAAAGACTAGAACAACCAACCCCAGCCAAAATCGACCCGAATAAAAATGAGTAAAAGAAAAACCTATCATACTGTATGCTTGGAAACGGCAGGCCTTTTGTCCCTATAAAAAAAACAACCAAAAACATGAGAATTAAGAATAATTTATTTTTATCTTTATTCTTTAAACCCAGAAACAAGAACAATGAAAAAAATACTAGGAGAATTGGAAATTGTACTACATTCATAGGGTTCCATCCATAAACTTCTAAAAAATTGATGTTGACGAATACTGGTATCAACCAAAAAGCAGAGAATAAAAAACCCATCATGCCTATAAATAGAATGTATTTTATCGTCTTTTTAGACAAGTTTAAAATTAAAAACAAAAAAAGACTAATCACTGCCAACATTCCAACGTAAAAATGAGACAAGATGACTAAAACCAATAAAACTCCTGGTTTAAATCCCTTGAAGAACAGATTTTTTGAAGACGATTGATTAAAAGAAGAAAATAACTGTCCGATAAAAAGAATCAACAGATTCAACGTAAACATTTGAGCAACTAACCCAAAATTTAATGTTTGATGAACAGCACTGAATATTCCGTTTAGAAAGAGGAAAGATAAAGACCAGAAAACGATAAAAAAACTCTCTAGTTTATTAAAATTCATTTTTCGAGATGAGTAATAAATAATTAAAGGAAACAGAATTAAAGATCCAAATATCACTAGTTTATAACTCATTTGGAGGGATAAAAAACCAAGTGAAATGTAATTTAGAATGCTTGTAACAATAAAAAACAGAGGGGGATAAAAAGTGAAGGTAGGCATCCCAGCAAACCATAGATTAGTCCAGCCACTCATAGAAAAAGAGCCTAAAAACTTGTGCATCAACCAGACAAAAGAATAATTTCCTATTAAATCCAAACCAGCTAGGTTTTCTGTGAACAGGAAACCGAATATACCTTTTTCATAGAAAATTACTGTCATCATGGCCAGAATAATAGCGTAATATTTCCATTCTTTGATCTTTTTTAAGTATTTCAACACAAAAATAATCTAATTTTAAAAAATAAAACCTTAATTTACCAAGTTAATCGATAGATGATTACTGGATACCGAGTTTTCTAAAATTTATAAATCCATGATTCAAAAAATCATATAGGGTGTAATTAAAATTGTTTTCCAAATCAATTAAAAAAAAGTTAAGTAAAACAAGAATATCCCTATTATCTATATTTTTAATGATTTTTTTCTATATGTTAGTGTTTAATTTAGGATATTTACCTAATTTACCACTTGCAAGTGCTGGATATGGATGTTCAGGTTGTTGTGCTAAAAATGCAAATGGTAATTGTGTTCCAAACGATGAGGAATGTGCTTGTTGGGAAGAATGTAGTCCAAGCTGTAGTTGTCGTTCTATAACAACTGGTCTAGGAGCATGTGAATATTTTGATAGCTGTAATAGTGGAACAAATATAGCTTCAGGTGATGGTTCATGTCCTAGTTGCAGTGGTGGTTTATGTAGCAATAATGTATGCAGTAACACATACGAAACAACATGTATGGACCCAACTGCTCTTTGTCATGTAAAATTACAATGTTCCTAAATTGGTGTTCGAGTATGAATTACAAAAAATTCATTCCCTTCGGATTCTTTATCTTGATTTATTCAGCAGCACTAGCTCAAAACGCACAAATAAGTTTAACCCATACAGGCTATGGACAAACACAGAGAGATGCTGTTTTTTCTATCCGCAACACTGGTGATATAGCATTAACAAACATAACCATTTCGATTGACGGACAAGCATACACAACGTTGAAAGGCGTAATTGGTCCAGAAAAGGCCTTTATGAAAACATTGAATCTAGAGCCAGGCCAACACCTAATAGAAATATCCACACCAGAAAAAGCATACGATTCTTTAAGGTTGAATATATCAGGAATAGTAGAAAAACCATCTGTTAAAGGAGGAGAAACAAAATCCTTCCTTCAAGAGAATATGCTGTACATAAGTGCAGTGATACTTGTAGTAATCTTTGTGATAGTGTTATGGTTCTTTACAAAAAAACCAAAGTTGGATTTGTAGTCATAATCATTTTATTTGTTGTTATCATCTTTTTTTCTCAGTATCAAAAAGTTGAAATAATGTATTTTACTAACCCCAAGTGTCTTGTTGCTCAGACAACTGATAAAATTATGGACGAGATAAAGGAAGAATTTGGGGTTAAAGTCCATGTTTTAGAATTTAGAGTGAATATGTATCCTGATGATGTTCCAGATACAGAGGATGTCAAACAATTAAGAGATAAGTATCAAGTCTACGGAGTCCCAGATATAGTAATAAATGGACAGAAATTTACAAAAATATACACAAAAGATAATCTAGAACAAGAGATATGTAATAAACTTTTGATAAAACCTGGAGTGTGTTGGTTCGATGAAAAATAGAATAATTTTTTCACTGGCCTTCATTTTATTCTTCTATTCATCTTTTCAACCTATTCTGGCATGGTATAGTGGTTACACTAGCTGGAATAGTAGAATGAATGTAACCATAAACAACACCCTGAATTCGAATCTTTTGACTAATTATCAAGTATGGATTAATATTTCTTATAAAAATGGCATGGATCCAAAATTCAACGATTTGAGGTTTACTTATTACAACCCATCCAACGGTCAAGAAGCGGCGATTCCTTACTGGGTTGAAAGGAATTTAACTGGTCAATTTGCGGAAACATGGGTAAACGTTCCTTCCATCCAAGCCAATGGTTACACAACGATTTACATGTACTATGGAAACCCTTCTGCTAGTTCAGAAAGTAATGGAGCTAATACTTTTGATACATTTGATGATTTTAATGATAACTCTCTTAATCCATCTATATGGCAAACTCATGTAAAAAATGGGGGTGCTTTAAGTGAAACAGGGGGGGAATTACTTCATGATAATAATCCTACTTGGTCTGGCGAAAATACTTATACTGTAAAAACTTTTAACAAAAATAATAGACTAATTATAGATTTTTGGATTAGATATCCATCAGCATATAGTGCTGGTGGTAACAACCACCGTCTACATTTTTTTAATACAGGGACAGTATCTTGGCTTGATGGTAGTTACGATTTTCCTTCTCCTGCAACTTACATTGATTTTACAGGTGGTAATAGTGTAGCCTATGATACCCAATGGAAAATTACCCTATACGGTGATGGGACATACACTATGGTAAGATTAGCAGGGACCAATTACATATCAGATGTTACTACCCCTGCTGCAATTACTAACTGGGCTAGTATTACTGACGGGTTTGTCATAGATTTTTCTTCTGGAACTTATGGAAACCACGATACTTATTGGGATGATGTAAAGATTCGAAAATACACGTCTCCAGAACCAACTGTTCGAATGAAAGCTGAATCTGTTGGAACATTCTGTTGTGCTGATCAATACGGGAATAAAAAATGTTGGACTTCTGGTATTTGTTGTTTGCAAGGAACAGCAAAAGAATATTGGGATCTTACTGGATGTCGTGATTTTACTGTTTGGGTACAGCCAAATAAGATTATGTTTCCTATAGGAACAAAAAATTCGGTAGTACTTTACGTGGAAAATAAAGGAGGTTATACAGACAGTTACATAGTTGATTATGAGAAGAACCCGAATAACCCCAATATCATCGTTGACTTGACTGGCGTCACGCCAACCGCTAGTGTAGCCTCTGGAGAGATAAAAAGACTATACCCCAGGATAACAGTGTTGACAACTGGTACCAATGGTGACGTAACTTTCATGGTTAATTCAACTCAGGAACCAACCATGCAGAGAAATGCAACTTTACATATCATGGAGAGCGACTATCCTTTAAGTTTACCAGAATTCGGTGTTTTAGGGTTAATAGAAATAATTATTTTGGTTGGGTTGGTTTACTTTTTTTCATTTTTATCGTTTAAGCCTAGAAAAATATCAGCAATTTAATTTAATTTTTTTATCAAGGGGATATTTTCAAGAAAATAAAGAAACTTAAGAAAAAGAAATCCAAATAATTCTTAGACAACTATGAAAGCTATATCTTCAGCTGTTGCTGCAATTTTAATAGCAACTATCTCCATCACGCTCGTAGGAACGACTTATTTCTTTTCACAAGGAGTGTTGAAGGGTACAACGGCAGAGGC
>CAZRNP010000058.1:0-6370 GCA_964601485.1 uncultured archaeon | reverse complement strand
TTGCTGTTGTTTCGGTTTGTAGATTGGATCCGTCATTCTTCCATCAACCAAGAGATGATACTTTGTTTGAATCAAGAGTTGTGAAAGAGACTATTCATGAAATTGGTCATGTCTTAGGATTAGGGCATTGTAATAATCGCGGTTGTGTGATGAATTTTTCGAATATCGTTGGTGAAGTCGATAAAAAAACAAAGTATTTATGTGATATGTGCAAAATGCAATTAGGTTTGTGAAAAGCTTAAATATATTGAGTTAAGAGTGATTTTTATGTTAGAAGGAGAATTGCTGGAGCAACGTGTAATCGTTTGGAAAAAAGATGATTTCAGTGAATTAGAAGAATCTGGGTATGGGAAAGTTATAGAAGAAAGACTTGAATTAGCCTTAGTAGAAGCGATGTTCTTATTCAATAAAGAAAAATTGAATGTTTTTGTCAAAGACGGGAAGAAGAAAAAGAAATTATCAAAAGAAGAACTGTATGAATATTGCGTAAAGAATGAAAGAAATTTCCATGCAAGATTAATCGTTTATACTGATTTGAGAGATAAAGGGTTTTTAACAAAGACAGCTTTTAAATTTGGTTGTGATTTTCGTGTTTATGATAGAGGCGTAAAACTGAAGAAGGGACCGAAGGCAGAGTTCGAGCATACAAAATGGGTCGTGCATGCTATTCCTGAGGAATTTACTTGTTCTTTCCCTGAACTTTCGAGAGCTGTGAGACTTGCACAGAACATCAGAACTGAAATGATTTGGGCAGTAATTGACTCGGATAATGACGTCACCTATTACGAAATTAAGCGTTTAACACCTTAAAGGATACCATAACCCCGGTTTTCTCGAGCTTACATAATGATAAGAGATTTGATTCTCTTCATGTAAACTGCTTAGTGTTTCATCTATAGATTTAATTCTTAAATTCAAAGTTGATGAGATATTATATTTAGTTAACGGATGATTTTTCTTCAATAAACCTAGAACTCTATACTTGATTGGCACGGGTTTTGATCTTCTTTTTATAATAATATCTTCAAGTCGTTTTTGTTTTTTAAGATGTTCAAATTTAATCGAATCATAAAAGTTTTCATAAGATTCTACTTTAATTACAAACTTGGAACCTGTATTTGTTTTTGAAATTTTGCCAGTTTTGATGTTTAAAGATTTTAATAAAATTTCTATTTGTTTTAAAATTCTTCTACTCTTCTGTGTTAAGTAAATTTTATTTCCACTAACACATCCTTCATCATCATAAAAGGCTCTAAGAAAAGCAGTTTTACATGTGTTTGAAGCAGCAAAAATACGTTCAGGTATTCTGTATGGTTTAGTAAATCTAACATCTAAAATGTGTTGAACTATTCTAGCAATTACAGTTGGAAAATAAAGATAAACAGTACCGAGAATAGTACCGTCTTTTCTAACAAATTGTCTTGTTTTGATTTTACCGAACATTTCTAAATCTTTTTTGAAAGATTCTATTAGTTCTCTATCTGGACCACAATAATAAGCGTTACATACAGATGCACAACCATCTCCTATCATGTGAGAAGCGAAAGAATAAAGTTTTTCAGATTCTTTTATTGGTAAAATGGGGGTATTAACAACTGAACTATTTCCTCCTTTTAGTCTCATTTTCGTAATATGTTTTTCAATTTCATCAATAATTGAATAAAACTCAGATTTCTTTAGAATTTCAATCAATTTTTTAAGAACAAAAACAGGCATAAACACAATTCTACTATATGTCGAGTTTCCTAATTCATATTGTTTTACAGTCATGGGATGTAATTCTAAAATTTTAGCTAATCTATATCTGCTTCTACAAATTTTCTTTAAAGTTTCAAATAGGTATTTTCTAAACTCATCAGTAAAATAAATTCTTACATTATCTGGAAAATCCCAAATATGCCATTCCATAAATAAATTTTCAAATTATGGGTATAACAGGCTTTTTGGAGTAAAGTTGTGATGAACATCAAGTTCTAGTATTCAACGTTGAATGTAACACTCTTGTAATTTTCATTATCGGCTTCGTCAACAGCCATGAAGGTTACATTATGATAACCTCTGCTGAAATATTTTGTCCTGTCGTAACTATTACAACGAGAACATAATGTACTAAACCTTCCCCCATTATCAGAATATTTAAGATTAGTCCTTTCTGTCAAACTTATGTTTATTGGAACATACCTAGCGTATACAGCTTCCTCTGTTGGTCTAAATATTTCAATCCCAGGTGCAATAGTATCTACTTTAACCGAATATAACCTGGAAGAAACACATCTTACAGAATCACAAACTATAAAGTTATATTCTATTTCTTGTCCTTCATAAGCTGATAAATCAACTTCAAATATACATTCTTTATTTCTTCCACTAGGACAATCAAATTTAGTAAAGTAGTTATTACTATAGTTGAGAGTTATGTTTTTCAGATATTCCTCATGGTACTTGATTGGGAAAGTTCCATTGACGTAACTGTTTCTCCTAAAATATGTATAACTTATAACAGGTTTTTTACTGTCCACAAAGAATAAAACAGAATCAGAATAATTCGTATCGTAATCTATTCCACGCACAGTCAAATTATGTTGACCATCATTGAAGTTTCTTCTTCTATTATAAGACTGACAATCCCTGCATAAACTTCCAAACCTTTCACCATTATCTGAGTACTCTATTAAATCAAATTTTTCTGATGCAGTAACGTTCAAAGGTATAAGTTTTATACCATAGGTTTCATTCTCAGGGGAATTAATTGTTAGGAATTTTGTTGGTATTGTTGTTGTGGTTGTGCTGGTAGTAGTTGTTGTGGTAGTTGTCGAGGTTGTTGTTGTAATAGAAGTTATTGGAAATTGTGAAATTGATACCATACTTGCATTTTTCCAACAAATTTGCGTACCTGTAGTTGTGTTTATGCATTCTCCTTGATTTAATTGAATTTGATTGTATGTCACTTCTACAAAATTTTTGTCTACAGGACATATGGGCATAACATTACAATCAGCACAATTATCATGCGTAATTAAATCTATAATTTTACCATCTTCATCAACAATTTTAACATGAGATGAGTTAATAGGATATGAATGACTGTAGCAAAGATTAGAAGGTGGAAATTCTCTATCAGATATTATTCCATATTTATACAATAAACACATTCCTGAGAGCTTAGTAATTATATCAACACTATAATTATTTACAATAGTTTTAGTTATTTCAGCATGGCATCCATTGTTTTCTTCAGGACCACATTCGTATGGACACGAATCTAAAGGATCGAGAATTGCATCACCATCAAAATCTCCCCAACCTATCTGTCCTCTCGTATAATAACATACATTCCATTCTGGAACACCTGCGCCTAAACCAAAAATACCCCGCATTATACAAGGCTCACCTAAAGGATTACAGTCAATACAATTGGTATTGGAGTATTCGTTTCTTGTTGGAGTAAAACTAATAGGGCAGTAAGTGGTACAGTTGGCTTGCATCCCGCTACATCCTAAATATTCATCACATGAACCGTATAGGTGCATATTTTCATGAGCATATGTATCATCTCCATTTTCCCAACAGAGTATAAAACAAAGATTATAATAAATTGCAGTTCTCTCCCCATAACCAAAATATGGATATGGACATGCGTAACCAGCTACAAGTCCTATAATAGGACTGTTATGGACTGAAAAAATAATGATTGAATTATTTGTGTTCCATAAATTCTTTACGTAATTCGTTAACTCATCTGTATAATGACTATCTCCATTATCGTCACTGAAACCTAGATTTTTGACAGCCTCTTCCATCCAAGAATTACACTCTCCATCTGTTGGGTCCGTATCTACAGAAACAACATAATAACCCAATTTAAAATTAACATTTGCACTTGATGGAGCTTGGGTTTTTGTCCAATTCGTTGCTCTCTCTACATGGTTCAATACCGAATCTATTTCATCGGAATACCAAACATTATTGTATTTAACAAAAATTATTATGACAGAAGTATTTCCGATTAAATAACGAGCACTCTGTTGCCCAAAAACGTAAGAAGCTATATGAGAAGTTGAAAAGATATTTTCATTTTCAGGAACATTTTCATAAATTTTATTTTTTGTGTCTGTAATTTTAACTTTAATTTTTTCTATATCATTGGAATTTAAGTTTAATTGTAGAGAATCATTAAAAGTAATGAAAAATGAAGTTAAATTACATATGCCATTGGCATAGCTTGGTTGAATTTCTTTTTCTATAATATTTGATTTAAAATTTAATTCTTCTGGAGATAATGAGATATTTAATAGTGAAACCAAATCATTAAGCATTCGACTAGCATTTTTTGGTAAATAAAAAACATCATCACATTTTGTTTTCTGATTTTCTGACAATGTAACATTTTCAATTATATTTGGTAATTGAATACTTCTAGATTCCTTAAATAAACTCTCAAATATTAGAAAAAATATAACAAATATTAAAACTAAAAATATGATCTTTAATTTTTTATTGTTTATATTTTTCATAAAATATCCCTATTATTACAAAAACAACAATAAAAATTATTAACCAAAAAATAAATGCAGGTAATTGTAAAGAACTTCCAAAACCAAATTTATTTGATATGCAGAATTTTTTACTAGGTATATCAGGTGGTGTTAATTCATTTAAAACTTTTTCACAAAATATATTATCTAGAATAAAAAGTATGTTTCTAAAAAATAAACCTAATATTAAACCAATAACTAAAAAAATTAATTTCTTCACATCCACCTACCAATGTTTTTTTATGATATAAACTATTAATTCAGAACTGTTTTCTCTAAAATAGAAGTATCACTTTAGAGTAGTTTTGGTTTCTTATAGGAGATAGAAAAATATGAGAGTTGGTTGAGGGAGAGTGTTTAGAACCTTTCTTTATAAGTTATATAAATTGAAGAAACTATCAATGAAACTGTACAAGTCCAAAAAATACCCACATCACTAGTAATAGTAACCTTAGAAAAAATCAAAATGATAATTATGATAACCATTATTATAACAAAATGTATCAACCCAAATCCAAAAATTGTTAATGTTTTATCAATGTAGTCCAATTTCTTTTTTCTAAGATTATACTTAAGATAAAATGAATAACCTAATAAAAAAATAGTAAAAATAGGGAGATAGTTTAATACTTCTGTGGGAATATTAAATGTACCATTCATTTTAATCAATTATATTAAGGATTTATTTCTTAAATAGTAAAAACAATTCTAGTAAATTCTAAACCTTAATATTGCCCCTAAACCACCCATTCTATGAAATTGTTCCCCTAATTCATGTGTCTTTGATATTATCTCAACCTGACCTTTTTTTTCTTCCACCTGTTTTGCCAATCTATCAATCTCTTCTTTCCTTATATTTTCATCTGAAATCAAAAAAATTTTAACAGCACCAGAATTATCAGCATCTTTTATTTGGTCTAAACCATAGACAGACAAACCATCGTCTTTGCTCAAATGCGTGAAAAATTCTTGGATGAGTTGAGACTCTTTTACTATCTCACTATCTCTGATGATTTTATCCAGTGTTCCTTTTTTTAATATCTCATTAACCCCTGATTCCGTCGCTGACGTTGTTGTATCGATGATTAATTTACTCTTCACATCTGGATAATTTTCATGTATTATCTTCTGTACATGTTCTTTCGTGAAGCCAGGACCAGCTAAGACTATCCTCTGAACTTTTTCTGAAAACTTATCAATTTCAGAAGCAATTTTCTTGTAGAACTCAGGTAATTTTTCTTCTTCCTCGGTTGTAGAATGAGGGTTCCTTAACTCTGATACGATTTCAACACCAGTTCTCTTCAACATACCAAACGTTGCTTGGTTAGAATCAACTACTGCTATCAATACATCAGGAACTTTAGTCAAGGCTTTTTTCAATCTATCGATCTGATATTGTTTCCATTCTTTTTTATAGACGGTCAACACTGTTCCAAGTTTAACTTCTATAGTGTGGTATGAGCCTAATTGAACATCGTCAGGCCCTTCTACTATTTTTCCAGTTAAACGCAATTGGTTCGTAAATTTCTGGAACTCAATCTTCTCTACTTCTATTTTAAGTACCATCGGTTTTTTCTCTGCTTTCATCTGCTGTCCTTGTCTCTCTATGAATATGTTCCTCAGGGTCCTAGTTTTGACTAAATCTTTTTGTTCAATAACATTCTCCAAATACCATAGATCATCGTTTACGTTAATCTTGACTATTACAAAACCTTTCTTAAAGTCATGTTTTATTATGTTCATGGGATATCACTAAAATCCTATAGTTCTTTGAAATTTAAATTGGACAATAAAAATATTAGTATAGAAATCAAAAGAATGTTTATGGCAGAAGC
>CAZRNP010000057.1:0-6411 GCA_964601485.1 uncultured archaeon | reverse complement strand
CTAAGTTTGATATAGCTGATTTTAGTGTTGTTGCTGCTGTTGTCGCAGTGATAGCGATAATCTTAATATTTGGTTTTTTCAAGTTCTTTGCAAGAAAAAAGAAGAAATGAATGATAAAACTTCTTTCTTTTGGACAGGAGAATTGAATCACAATATCTTTAATTATTAAAAAAAACAAATAAATTTTATGAAAAAAAATCTGAAAATTTTCATTTTATTGTGTTTCTTATTCTTCTTGTTCCAAACTTTAAATAAAACAGTAGTTGCCAGTGAAAATTGTACAAAATTTAATGGGGCATATCAAGATACCGATGATTTTCCACCAAATCAACCAATATGTTCCAATCATGGGCCCTTTTCAGCAAAACAGATGAGAAGATATGACAAATTCTATGATGCAGGATACGGTGGTTACGTATGCAGATGTAGTTCTGGAGGACAATGGGATTGGGTTGATTTTGATTCTGACATAACGAGTGTGAGTGTTAATGGCGTAACTTCTGGAGACGTACCAGTGGCTTCAGGTGGAAACATAAACCTTGAAGTAAAGATAAGGAACACTGGTTATTCTAACTCGGGTTCTTGGTACTCTGGAATAAAAATTAAGCTTGAGGGTGGCAGGACTGACAGTAAAAACTGTCGGGCTTCAGGCGATTATTTTGGGAATACTCCTGATACTTGTCCTGATATACCTGGTGCTGGCTGCGATTGGACCGAACAAAATGAAGATTGGCAATTGAATGGTGCAGAATCAGTCTCAGGCGGAGAAACCATAACGATTACTTGCTCGATTCCAGTTTCTGGCTTAGGATGGTATCCACTGACGGGGAGCGAAAGGATAAAGTTCTACATAGATGAATCAGACACGGGTCAAGGCTCGTATACGTTAGCTGAAAAAAATCCAGCTGAAGTGAGAGTTAAAGATTCAGGTTTATCAGTACTTTCTTCAACAATACAAAACACATTGATTTTAGTAATAGCAATAGTGATTGTTTTTACAGTTTTCAAGTTCTTTACCAGAAAGAAATCTAATAATACTTCCTCTTCTACGAATAAAGAATCTTTTTAAGGATATTGAAGTTCACTTTACTTCATTTTCATAGACATCTAATATCTTTTCGATAATTTTCTTCCAGTCATATTTTTTTACAGTTTCTCTTGCATTTTTTCCTAGTCTATTCGCTTGCTTCTCATCAACCAGAAGTTCTGATATTTTTTTAGCAAGTTCGTTTGTATGTTCAGGAAAAACAAACAGGCAATTCTTATTGTTTACTAAAAATTCTGATAGACCACCAACATTAGAAGAAATAATCGTTTTTCCGTAAGCCATTGATTCCAATGCAATTATTCCGAATGGTTCATAAGTGGATGGAATAACAACTACATCTGAACAGGACAACGCACTCTTTAACATTTCTTCTGAAACGACTCCAGTAAAAATTATCTTATCAGTTATTTTATTTAATTTTGCGAGTTTCTTTAGATTCCTTTCATAATAATTAGTTGGTCCTATTATGATGAGAGTGGATTCTGGAACTTTCTTCAAGATAGATGGAAACGCTTTTATCAAATATTGAAAACCTTTTTCTTTTGTTAGACGACCTACAGCCAATATAATTTTTTTATTTTTTAAACCATATTTTTCCCTGAACATATTGCTTTCATTTTTGTATTCAGTCAGGTCAATAGCATTGTACACAACTTGAATTTTTTTCTCAGGGACACTATATTTATGGATTAATTCTTCTTTGATAAAATTAGATACGGCAATAATTTTATTGGAGGATTTAACTATCTGAGGCAGGAAGAATTTATCATAGAATTTAATGGCTGAATTTATGACCCCAAATTGTTCTGGATAACCGTGTTCAGTTAACAAGAATGGTTTTTTTATTTTTCTTGATATGATGGCAGAGATAAGAGTAGTAAAATGATGGAGATCATGTGCATGTATTATGTCTGCATTTGTTTTCAATAGTCTTGAAAAAATAGTGAAGGGTATTCTATAGTACCCAACTAAGAGTGGTATAGACATAGTAGGAAAATAATGGACAATAAACCCAGAACCCTCTATCTTATAATATCTTTTGAACAAAGAATCACTACAAGTAAAGACTTCAACTTCATGCCCAGCTTTACTTAATGCTTTGGCGAGATCATACACATACTTTTCTCTTCCGCCTATTGAATAAGGGAAAAAAGAATGTGTGACTAAAACAATTTTCATAAGACTACCGTACAAAAGTTATGTATTTTAAAAAATTCTCTTTCACAGACTTTAGTTTAAGGGAAAATATACAATTTAGTTCTGTATAGCAGGTGCTCGAACAAACGCAGTTTTCATTCTTTGGTAGCATGTTGAAAGCTTCTTTAAAACCATTTTTCAGTCCATTTATTCCTTGATTTTCTTTAAAAAGACAAGGGATTACAGAACCGTCTGGGAACAGATCGCAGAATAACCTTCCAGCATAGCAAGTTTTCCATTTTTTTGGGTTTTTCAGATGTTCTATGCAGGGGTCTGAAAACATGATAAAATTAGATTTTTTTCTCTTAGATTTTTTTATTAACTCTAGGGCCTTTATATGATCTTCTTTTGATATAAAAACGTTATCGACACTTTCCATGTTTCTGTTGAATTGATCTTTGTATATTGCACTGAAGTTTAACCTACAATCTAAACCTAATGCTATTTTAATTAATTTTTTAATCCCTTCACAATCGTTTTCACTGTTTGCCCTTGAAATGACTGTGTTAATAACAACATCGATACCATTTTTTCTAGCAGTTTTTATCGATTCAATGACTTTATCAAAAGTTCCTTTACCTCGAGTATAATCATGTACTTCCTTTGGTCCATCCAGAGAGATTGTGAAATAGTTGACATTCTTAACCTCATCTATCCTTTCTTTGAGGAGTAAACTATTAGTTGTTAGTGTAACTATTGGAAATAAACTTCTAGCATAATCAACTAGTTCTCCTATATCTTGTCTTAATAATGGTTCTCCACCAGTAAAAGTCCAAAAAACAGTACCTGCTTCTGCAAATTCCCTCATCGCTCTTTTAACTTCTTCCGTCGTCATTTCTTTCTTCGGAGTTTTACATATCCCACAGTATTGACAGGATAAATTACACCTGAAAGTACAGAAGTGCATTACTCTTATTGGGGTTCTTTTATTAATTCTTGATAATAGAATTGAAGCTGGTATTGGCAATAGCTTGTTTTTCATATTTTAATTAATATGTCTCAAATTTTAATACCTTTAAAATTAAATTGATTTTTTAATCAAAAACTTATTCATCACTAAATAGTCCATATAAGTGTTTTTAAAACAATTATAAGCATCTTCTGGTGTACAAACAATCGGTTCCCCCCTAACATTAAAAGATGTATTCAGTATGAGTGGTATGTTTGTCAGTCTTTGGAATTCTTTTATTAAGTCATAGTATAATTTATTTGTTTCTCTCTTAACTGTCTGTATCCTTGAAGTTCCATCAACATGTATAACCGAAGGAATTAAATTCCTTTTTTCTTTCTTCGTATGAAAAGTGAATAGCATAAAAGGACTTTCATGAAAACCAACAAAAAAATTTGACCCCTCTTCTACTAGAACAGAAGGTGCGAAGGGTCTGAACGGTTCCCTATGTTTCACCTTTTTATTAACTATCTCTTTCATGTCAGGGTTGCGTGGATTAGCTAGAATGCTACGATTACCTAGTGCTCTTGGACCTATTTCCATCCTCCCTTGAAACCAAGCAATAATTTTATCATCGGCTATTAATTTAGCTACTTTTTTTATTAAATCCTTTTCATCGTATTCTTTGTAACTTATACTATTCTTATCTAAAAATTGTTTTATTTCTTTATCCGAAAAACTAGGACCTAGGTATGCATGATCCATTTCATAATTTCTCATGTTGTTCAAGATTTGATGATAAATATACATTGCTGCACCGATTGCCCCCCCAGCATCGGTAGCGGCAGGCTGGATAAAAATTCTCTTAAATGGAGTTTCTTTACGTAATTTACCATTAACTACAGTATTGAGCCCAACCCCACCCGCGATACATAAGTTTCTCATTTTAGTGGTTTTATGTAAATGATTTGTTATTTTAATTACAACTTCTTCAGTAACTCTTTGAAGCGTTGCAGCGATGTCTTTATGTCTTTGAGTTATTTCTGTCTCTGGCTCTCTTTGGGGTCCAAATTCTTCTTCTAATTTTTTACTCCACATTTTAGATTTATTCCTATAATTGAAGTATTCCATATCCATCCTAAAACTTCCATCATCTTTTATGTCAATCATGTTCCTGAACTTATCATAATACTTAGGCTTCCCATAAGCCGCTAACGCCATAATTTTATACTCATCGTCATTAACCTTGAAACCAAGATAAGCTGTAATCGTACTGTATAATAACCCAAGAGAATGAGGAAAATGAATTTCTTTAAGAGGAGTTATTTTGTTACCCTTCCCGGTATATAATGATGTAGTTTTCCATTCTCCCACACCATCTATAGTGAGGATAGCCGCATCTTTAAAAGGAGAGACAAAAAAAGTACTCGAAGCATGTGAAGTATGGTGATCAATAAAAAGAACATCACCTTTAAACCCTATTTTATTTTTTATTATTGATTTTATTTTCAGTTTTTCATTTAACCAAGAAGGAATTGCATTGTAAAACAGTAAAAATGAGAATGGAAAAGTTTCGACAAAAGTTTGAAGTATTCTATCAAATTTTAGTAAGGGTTTCTCATAAAAACCAACATACTTAACACTTCCAATAGATATTCCAGCTTCTTTCAAACAATATTCTATAGCTTTGAAAGGGAAGTTATTATCATGTTTTATTCTAGTGAAACGTTCTTCTTCTGCGGCAGCAATTATTTTACCATCTTTTAATAAACAAGCTGCTGCATCATGGTAGAAACAAGATATGCCTAAGATATACATATTATCACTCAGTACTGTTTAAGATATTTCTCATATTTTTTATCCAATTTCTTTGACTCCATCCAATGTGATTTCCTTTCATTATCTTGATTTTTTTTTCTAAAAGCTCTCCACAACAAAGAAGATAGTGTAACACCTGTACAATAGATTATCAGCGTTAAAAAAAAATTTGTTATACTTATAAATACACCATTGATTTTTTTTAAAACTTCAATTAACCTTTTTGGGATATATTTTAATGTCATTAATATGAATTATACTAAGGGATAAATAAAAATAGGGACTGGAGATATGCTGACCAAAATTATTAATAGGCCTACTATAATCAAAAATAGTATTAGGGGTATGAGCCACCATTTCTTGGTCTTATACAAATATTCTAGAATTTCTTTTAATAAGTTAATCGTATCTTTCATAATAATTTAAAATTAGTCTTTTTGTATTAAAAAATATAAGTATTTGCGTTTGCATTTTAACTTTTATCAAAGCCGTAGATGGATTAGAATAAATAAAATAGAAAAAAATTATTTAGTGAGAATATGAAAAATAAAAAAAAGTTAATAATAATTATAATCGTGTTTGAAATTTTTTTCATAATTTATCTTTTAAAATCACTACAAAACCATGTTAAATTCTTAACGGTAATTGAAACACTGAATAAATCGCAATTAGCATTTACGAACGAAAATAATATAAAATATTTTTATGAACCCAACCCAAATACAAAAAAAGTTTATTCTTCTGATTTTTTAAAAAGAAGTATAATAGCAACTGTAAATAATGATTCTCTGTTTGAAACATGTAATTATTCTATAGAGAAACCGAACGACGTGTATAGAATAATCTCACTAGGAGATTCTTTCACTGAGGGGTTTTGGGTTAACATATCAGATAATTATTCAGAAAAATTAGAAGATCTTTTAAATAATCATTCAAAAAACTGTAAAGTTTACAAAAAATTTGAAATAATTAATCTAGGAGTTAGTGGTTATGATATTCAATATAGTGTGATTAGATTTGAAAAAAGAGGTTTAAAATATAAGCCAGATTTAGTTATTTGGTTTCTAAAATATGATGATTTTGCAATCATAAGTGAAATATGGATGAAAATTCAACAAGAAACATCTTTTCCCAATCCAGAAACTCATTATAAGGAATTTATGGAAGCTTGGAATAATAAAGTTAAACAATATATTAATCAAAATTTATCAACGAATAAAGAATTTATTAATCAAAAATATATAATTGAACCATTGATGAACTTTTTTGATATTACTAAAAAAGAAAACATTAAAGTAATTATTTTCACTCATGTATCTTCAATTGGAGACGATTATGATGAGATGCTAGAAAAAATGATAGCTAATTATTCTCATGTTAACTATATTAAATTAAATATAGATCAGAATTTTTATAACCAGAATTTAATGATTTTTTATAACAAAGAAAATCCTTTAAT
>CAZRNP010000056.1:0-6704 GCA_964601485.1 uncultured archaeon | reverse complement strand
AGTTTGTATATTTTTTAATTTTTGTGATTTCCATTTTTTTAAAACAAAAAAACATAATAATAATGTTTTATAAATATTAAATCAAGATTATGTCAGTAAAATTGTATGTTGAATTGGCAGGGTTGAAACTAAAAAACCCGACAATCTTAGCTTCAGGAATTCTTGGCATTTCTAAGAAAATGTTATTGTCAGTAGCCAAAGCAGGGGCAGGTGCTGTCACTACAAAATCGATAACGATAAAGCCGAGAGAAGGACACAAGAATCCTATCTTAATTCAAACAACAGAAGAAACTTTTCTGAATGCTGTCGGCTATTCTAACCCTGGACTAAAAGAATCGAAAAAAGAATTCAAAGATTTGGGCAATTTTCCTGTGCCAGTCATAGGAAGTTTAGTCGGTAGTGATGCAGAAGAATTTGCATATCTAGCTGAGAATGTAAAGGGAATCGGTTTCAAAGCAATCGAGATCGTTCTATCATGTCCACACACACCTGGTTTTGGTTTGTTAGCTGGACAAGGAACACCAGAAGCAACTGAAGAGATAACATCTGCTGTTAGAAGAAAAACGAAATTACCTTTATTCGTTAAAGTTTCCCCGAATATCATGTGCTTGGGAGATATTGTCAATGCTGCTGAAAGAGCTGGTGCGAATGGTATAACTGCGATAAACACAGTAGGTCCAGGGATGGCAATAGATATTGAGACAACAAAACCAATACTAGATTTTAAATTCGGTGGGATAAGTGGACCTGCGATAAGACCGATAGCAATTAGATGTGTTTATGATATTTATGAATCTGTAAAAATTCCTATCATAGGACTTGGTGGTATAATAACCGGTAAAGATGCAATAGAGATGATGATGGCTGGCGCTACTGCTGTTGGGATCGGCACGGGAATATACTATCGTGAATTGGGCATTTTCAAAAAAGTTTGTGATGAAATAAGTGAATTCATGAAATCTCATGATTATTCAAAATTGAAAGATATTGTCGGAATTGCACATCGTGATTGAATGGAACTATCTTCGCTCTTCTTCTGATTAACTCACTTAATAGTATATTTAGAAGAAATAAGTATTAATATTAGAATATTCTTTTTAATACTATGGTAAGACTTCAAGAAACTAAGGTTGGAATCAAGAGTCAATACTCCTTAACAATTCCTATTACCCTAGTGAAAGCAAAACAATGGAAGAAAGGACAGGAGTTGCTCTTGATATTTAACGAAAAGGGTAACATAGAGATTAGAGAAGTTAAAAAAGTGAAATAAATGGGTCAATTATCGTTACTCAATGAAAAATTGAGAAAGTATATGCCGTTGATTTTGTTTTTTATTCTCCTCGTAATGATTTGCTATTTTTTCTATATGATCTTTTATCTAAAAATTATTTTAGAAGCAAACAGTTTACTGAAAATGTGTACCCAAATAAAGTAATCAAATATTATTCGTTTGTTTAAAAAATAGCTAGTAATTACCATCGAAATATATACTGTAGAATATAATATTTTTTATAAACAGTTTTACTACTATTCCTATCTATAAAAAGGTGAAAAAATAATGGTGTTTAAATCAAAAGAAGAACTTGCAAGAGAAGAGTTTATGCGTCAAATGTTGCTCCGTCAACAAATGATACCACCACATCGTCATGTCCCTAACCCAGTAACTGGTAACTGTATGATATGCGGTATAAGAGAACATAGGATTTTGTAAAAACATGGTTCGTGACGAGTCATCAATGAGTTTCATCTATTGTTACCTGTTTTGATAATCTATGTGGATCTAGAGGAGTTTTTCGTGAAAAATGGGTTAACTTATTCACTGAGGAATATAGGTTCATCTCTTTCTGATCTGCTTCTTAATCTGGTTCAACTCGTAGCCAAGTTCTGTCAATTCTTCCAGACTTTTATTTTCTCTCATGTTTTAATGATTAACTGAAGAAAAGAAGGTGTTTTTCTATACCGAATGATAGGTTTTTGTTCTAGAAAAACAAAGAATAATTATGGGATTAAAAGGTTTTTTCTATAGAAAATTAAAGAAAGATGATGCTGAAAAATCCGATGATAATAAGAAGATATTAGAACTTGCCAAAAAAAGTGAAACAACAATAGAAGTAGAAGATAAAGATGAGGATGTTTCTGAATTAAGATTAATAGTTGGAGAATTAACACAAAGGGAAGAATTTGGTAAAGGTTTCGCAAAAATAGATTCTGATGCTATGCAAGAAATCGGTATTAAGGAAGGGGATATTATAGAGATAGAAGGTAGAAGGAAAACACCAGCAATCGCAGTTAAATCTTATCCAGCAGATTCAGGACTTAATATCGTAAGAATGGATGGTCTTGTCAGGAGAAATGCTGGTACGGGTGTTGGTAATAATGTCAAAGTCAGAAAGGTTGAATTAAAAGAAGCAATAAGAGTTTCTCTGGCTCCTGCTCAAGAAGGAACTGTTGTACAAGTCAGTTCAAATCTAATCAAAAAATATATTTACAATCGTCCTCTAAGTAAAGGTGATATTATAGTTCCTCTATCAATTGTAAATGGTAAAGAAAGGGATAAGAAGAATTTACCAAACATATTTCAGGAGTGGGGAATTAATATAGATGATTTTTTCTCGAATACTCCAACAGGTGAAACAAGATTTATCGTCACTAATACAGAACCTGCTGGTGTTGTAAAAATAACAGACATGACTGAAGTTGAGATTTTATCAAGACTGCCTAGTGATATGTTAAAATTAATTAAAACAGAAGAATCAACAGAAGAAGATTTGCTTCGTAAGGCAAAAATAATAAATGTCAAGACTTTACCAAATTTGGAAAATATGTTGGAATTAAAGGATTTATATGAAGTAGTAAAGTTGGCTAATCAGTATTATATAAACCGTTACGAGGATAAAAAGCAAATAATCTATTTTGCTGAAAAATGGTATTTTAGAAAATTAAAAAAAATTAATAAAACACTAAAATCAAAGAATTAGTTAGATTTTTGTTCTTGAGAATATTTATGTCACTCCAGAATATAATTTAACTATGGTAAGAGCTTGGTTTAGTAAGAAATATGGTAGATTCACAGCTCTAATAAGAGGAAGGGAATTTGTTTGGTTGAATGATAGATGGGTAGATATTAAAGCCATGGTATCTGGTTGGAACAGATATCAACAGTTCAGAGATAGAAAGTTCTCCTTTTGGTATCAAAAAAAAGGAAGGTTTATCGAAGAAAGAAAGATTGCTTACTTAAAAAAGAATTCTACATATAATTCAGTTACACACACATGGGAATCGAGATCTATTCCAGAAAGAAAATGGAGACCAAAGGTTTTTATTCCAAGAAGAGAAGAAAGTTTTTCCAGCAAGATTGGTGGATTATTAAAGAGTCTTGGAATATTAGTAGTAATCATATTTGTTCTTGTGATCTATCTAAACCCATTATTTATTGATTTATATGGTGTGATTCAGAATCCAGAGAGAAAACAAGATTGTCAGGATGCCTTTGCATATCTAAACACGATTAGAGAATCTTATGGAAGAGGACCATTAAAATGGGATGATAGAATCTATGAGTTGGCTGTTTATAGAGCACGGGATATGTATGAAAGACATTATTTCGATCACAAAACTCCAGAAGGAAAATGTGCAGTTGATTTCAAAGAACAATTTAATATTACAGAAGCTGGTAGTATGCCTGAAAATATTGGTGGAATGACTAGTTATGGAAGTGGAACTGTTACTGGAACATGTAAAGAAGCAGTTAACACTTGGTTAGAAAGCAGAGGGCATAGATATAATTTGCTATATCCAGACCATATTGCTGGAGCTATCGGATGTTACAAATATTATTGTGTTTTCCTTGCATTAAGCAAAGGATTATTCACATGTGCAAGTGCATCTGAAGGTGAATCTTATTGGTCAAATGTTGGAAAACAACCATTTGAAGTTTAAACCTTTTCTTTTTTTATTTTTGGAATAAGATATGTTTTTGTTCTGAGAAAAGAAAGAATAACCATGGGAGATTATCGGGACGACGAACCAGTCAAAAGAACTTTAGGTATTAGGGAAAAACAAATTCTTTATAGAAATGCAAAAGGCAAATGTCAAAACCCTGCTTGTGGAAAGCAACTTGATTTTACAGAAATGCAAGTTGGTCATAAAATTGCATCCTCAAGGGGTGGTAGAGCAACTTTGAAGAACTGTGTTTGTCTTTGTTGGAGATGTAACAAACTTCAAGGAACTGATAGTTGGAAGATTTTCTTAAAAAAACAAGGGATACAAGATAGCAGTGATAACACTAAGAGAATATTAAAAACCTTGAGCATTCCAAAATTAAAATTCTTAGCTCAAAAACATTACATAAAAATCAAAGGTATTTATGATGATTGGAGTGACTCTAGAAGTTCACCAACCAAAACACAATATGTAAACAAATTGGCTAAAGTTGTTTCAGAGAAAGATATAACATCTTCTTTAAAGGAAATGCCAGTAGTAAAAAAGAGGAGAAAACGAAGAAGTTCTGACAACGACTGGTTTTAGTGTCAAAGAAACAAATCATTCAGTTCTGGTCAGCCATAGCGATAATAGGATTAATTCTGATAGTATGGGCTTTGGTTAGAAAGGGAATTTTGTAGTGTAAATATTTTATTTATAAGATTCTTCCTTCTGAATTCAATCTTGAAAGACTTCTTGCTATTTTTGATCCAATGTCAGTTAAAAAATATTTCCCGTTTATTCTTTCAATCTTGAAAGACTCTTCTAATTCCTTAGCTATTTTTTTATTTTCTATTTCAATTGCACTTTCAGGTGTTGTAACATTTTTATTGAACATTTTTATTAAAATTATATCTTCTTCATTAAGTTTTGGAAATTCTCTTAAAACTCTTTCTTTAATATGCTCCAAGATTTCATGTTCTTCTATAGCATAGATAATTCCAACCTTGCCAACTTTCATTATTTTGAAGTTTGGAGCATTTTTTGAGCATTCAATTATTTCTAGTGCTCTTTTCATTGTATCTAGATGTAGATCACATTTACCTGAGAATTGTGAAAAATTCATAGGTTTCTCTAGTTCAGATAATTTTTCAACGACTCTTTCTACAATTTCTAATTGTCCATTTCTTTTCATATAATCACTTAATAGTTATAACATATTAAACAAAAAGTATTTAAACTTAACTGTTAGTTTTCATATAGATATATTCACATCCAAGTATTTATAAATTTTTATAGATATTTATAAATTTTTATCTTTTATAATACATTAAATTTCATAATAATGAATAACATTTAAATCTTTAACGGTTATTATATTTTATCAGATTATATGTTAAATCCGCATCAAATACTCATTATTGCTGCGATGTACCTCGAAGGTATAGTATTCGAAGATTACGAATGCATTAAAATAGCAGAAAGAATGGTTTCGTGGGATGAAATAGGGGAAATTTTCCCCACATGTGATAGTTTCGAGACAGAAGTAAGAAAACTCTCTAGAACCTTCAAACTCATTGACGATCATGGAAAAAGATTAAATGCAATCTCGTTAAATAGACATGGCGTTGCCCTAGCCATCGACTTTTTTGATAATTTTGAAAATTATAACATTCCACAGAAGAATATTGTCATAGAGTATATTAGAAATAAATTAAGTAAAATTTCCACTCAAAGATTTATGAGGTATCCTCCATTGGAAAGATTAAGGAAAAGTATTTGGGAAAGCCAGGAAGAATTAGGCAAATTTAATTGAAAGTTAATAGACCTCTTTTTAATAATTTTTTATTCAACTCTTTTTAGTTCCAACAAAACTAGACAGATTTATCCCTTCAATCCATGATATAATCATGAGGTTAAAGTATCTTTTATTTTTTTTAATAATTTTCTTAGTCTTAATCTCTGGTTGCATACAACAGAAAGAAGAAACAACAACCACGACTATCCAAGCAACAACTAGTATCACGACTAAACAAACAACAACCACAACTATCGAGCCTACGGTAACTTTGAAATTCATAGACGAGACAAATAATTGCTCAATGAATGGAGATGTGACTCTTAATGGAAAGACCATCGGTTCAACAGAGAATGGTGTTTTTAGATTAACATTTCATGATTATTCAATCTACAGAAATATTTCAGGTAACGATACATTCTGTGTTTCTGGTTTTATGGGTTCTTGTTTTCCAGAATACTCGGATTGGATCTATGAAAGATGTTGGATTGTGGGCAATAATGAAACTTTTGGGTCTGGTATTGATATTTACAATATGCTAATGGAAGTTCAACCCAAATACCCTATGGGTAAAGAGATGATAAACTTTGTAAGACCCAACTCTGTCAAACCATATATAAATCAAATCAACACTTGGTTTGTGAACGATACTGAAAAGGACTTAGATTCAATACAGCAGTATGTCTCACAAGAGATTAAGTACACTGTTATCCCTCATGTTGAATGGCGAACACCTGTAGAAACTCTGCGATCAGAAGGATATGGTGATTGTAAGGATAGAGCAACTATATTCGTCTCATTAGCGAAAGCTCAGAATCCTTCTGTTCAATGTTATTGTGTCAGTTGGGATACAAGGAAGAATGAACCAGGACACTTGACTGCTTTCTGCAAAGTAAAGAATCACTTCATATTCTATGACTATGGAAAAACAAAGACTTGGATATCGACTGGTGAATCTGTTGAAACAAGCGAAATATTGACTCTT
>CAZRNP010000055.1:0-6768 GCA_964601485.1 uncultured archaeon | reverse complement strand
TATAGAACTAGATTCCATCCACTGGTCAAAGACCAGATGGAATTAAATCTTTAAATACAAGTTTCTAAGTGAATTTGTAGGTGGAAAGATGAAATTAATAAAATACGATCGGAGCATAATACCTGCATGCGACGTTGAGACTATCGAAGAATTGAAAAAACTCATAGAAAAAACTCATGATGTTAATGGTATAGGTGGTTACAAAATAGGGTTTGTCCTAGCATTGAATTATGGTTTATCTACCGTTGTCAAGACTATTCGTAAACTCACTAAATTACCGATAATATACGACCATCAGAAAGCCGCAACAGACATACCTGACTGGAATCAAAAATTTGCAAGAGTATGTAAAGATGCTGGTGTTGATGCCGTTATTCTTTTTCCACTATCTGGTCCTGCAACAGAGGAAGCTTGGATTAAAGCTTGTCAAGATGCAGGATTAGGAGTTATAGTCGGCGGGGAAATGACTCATCCTAAATTCAAGAGGAGTGAAGGCGGTTTTATAGCTGATGATGCGTTGGATGAAATTTACCTGAATGCTGCAAGATTAGGCGTAAATAATTTCGTTGTCCCTGGAAACAAAATCGATAGAATATCACATTACAAGTCACTATTAAAAGAAGTGAAAGAATTGACGTTCTTTGCTCCAGGTTTTGTAACCCAAGGTGGAGAAATAACTGAAGCTGCAAAAGCTGCTGGGAAATCCTGGCATGCTATAGTGGGAAGAGCGATTTATGAGGCAAAAGATATTAGAAAAGCTGCTGAAGAGATGACGAGCAAATTATAGAATATTTATTCTTATACTCGACAATTATTATTCTGATGATATGTTAGTCTTAAACGGTTCCAACTCAACATCATTAGGAGAAAAGATAGCGATAGAATTAGGAATAAAATTCGAGAACGTTACTTCAAGGATATTTCCTGACGGAGAAACATATGTCAACATAAACACTGACGTTAATGACAGGAATGCAATAATCGTCCAAACCATGTTCCCTAGCCAGAATAATTCTTTGGTAGAGTTTCTCTTGATTGCTGATGCAGCAAAAGACTCTGGAGCAAGAACAATAACTGGTGTTACCCCTTATCTTGCGTACTCACGCCAAGACAGAAAATTCCAACCAGGAGAAGCATTAAGCGCTAAAACGGTTGCAACGCTTATGAAGGCTGTAGGCGTAGAAAAGTTGATAACAGTCGACACTCATTATCAACATAAAGGACCAGGCAAATTCGATTTTTTCGGTATTGAATGTGTTAACGTTTCTGCTGGCCGTTTACTCTTAGACCATATAAAAGAAAAAATAGACTTGGACCTGATGACTATAGGCCCTGATTTAGGCTCTTCTGAGATGATTAAATATGCGACTGGAGAAGAGATGTTCTTAACAAAAGAGAAAAGATGTCCTGTCTGTGGGAAGTTAGCACAGGAATGTGAATGTAAGATAAAGAAAAAGAAGTACGAGATTACGGAAATTGAAAGTAAATATAATTTCCATGGTAGAAATGTAGTTATATTGGACGATATAATTGCATCTGGCGGGACGATGATTAAAGCCGCTAAAAAAATTAAATCAGAAGGGGGTAGGAAAGTTATTGCTGCTGCCACTCATGGTCTTTTCATGAAGGATTCGTTGATACAGTTAAAAGAGTTGACTGATTATTTAGTCGTCACTGATTCGATTGCCACCCCTGTTTCTAACGTTTCTGTTGCACCTTTAATTGTGGATGTTCTAAAAAAGTAGTTAGATAAAATCATTTTTCATCCTACTCTTTATTGTAAATATTAATTCCCTGATAGGCACCTCATAATCGTCGTTCAAAAAAAGATCGAATTTTCTTGGTTGCATTGCTTCTTTAATTTTTTCAATATCTTCTTTAGACATTATCAACTGTGAAACAGATGTAAGAAAATTTTCATCTGATTGCGTTACTTTGTTTTCAAAAAATTGTTTTGGGGTTTTCAAAGAAATGTACAAACCCGTGTTCGTGCTAATAGGTGTACTAATAGATTCAATCCAAACATCGCTTATAGAATTCCATGGAATAAAAATTTCTTTTTTCATTGGGAAAAACTTTGTTTTTATACCTTCATTCGTGATATATATCTTGCTGATTCCTTTGAAGATGTATTTTTTCGTACTGAAATAAAGTCCATAACCGAAAAAAAGTATAGATGCGATGCCGATTACTATAGATTTTATATTAAATAACATGTAAAAACCACCCAAAACGAACAATAAACTTCCAAAAAACAAGAATAAACCACTTTTCAAGTTCTTTTTCCAAGAAGGTTTAATGATTATATTTTCAAGAGAGGTTTCTGATTTAAGATTATCCATAAAAAATGTTTGAATTTCCTAATTCTTAAGATTTCTTTCTCATTACCTCATGTACAGCCCTAATTATATCATCTGTAGTCAAGTTAAAGTGTCTCTGCAGTTCATCGGGTTTCCCAGACTCTCCAAACTTATCCTTAACTCCAACCATCTTTATAGGAACTGGATAATCTTGACTTAAAACTTCAGAAACAGCGCTTCCCATTCCACCAAAGGTTTGATGTTCTTCTACGGTCACTATAGCCCCAGTTTCCTTGGCAGCGTTCATTATAGTTTCTTTGTCTATTGGCTTGACAGTATGGTTGTTTATGACTCTCGCGTCTATTCCCTCTTCTTCCAGTTTTTTTGATGCTAATATAGAATCGTAGACCATCGGACCGCATACTATGATGCTTACGTCATCGCCATGCCTGAATATTTCAGCTTTTCCAGCGTTAAACGGAGTTTCTTCTGTCGTTATAACTGGCACATCTTCTCTGCCGAACCTTAAATAAACTGGTCCCTTTATCTCAGCAACAGCAAAAGTTGCTTTTCTCGTTTCTATCTTATCACATGGAACTATAACAGTCATGTTAGGCAATATTCTCATGAGTGCAATGTCTTCTAAGGATTGATGTGATGCTCCATCCTCACCAACAGAGAAAACGCCCGTATGGGATGCACAGATTTTAACGTTCATATTTGGATAAGCAATGCTCATCCTGACTTGATCCCAGTTTCTTCCAGTGGCAAAAACACCGAATGTAGACATAAAAGGAATCTTACCCATTCTTGCTAAGCCAGCCGCTATACCGGTCATGTTTGCTTCAGCGATACCAACCTGGAAGAACCTTTCTGGATATTTTTGGGCAAACCACATGGCCCTGACAGAATGGCATAGGTCTGCGCCCAGTGCAACAACGTTCTCGTTGATTTCACCTAATTTTACCAACGCTTCGCCGAAACCATCCCTGGTTTTTGCTTTTTTAACGCTGGTGAAAAGGTCCTTGTCTAGAGTATGATTGTACTTTGATTCTTCGATTGCCCTAGGCTTTTCTATATTTTCTTCAACTGTTTCTGTTTTCTCGACTGGCTTTAGTTTAATTTTTTCTATTCTTGTCTCTGGTTTTTGCTTGAAAGTTTCTTCTTTGTCGTTGAAGAACATTTTATCTGAATTATCTATCGATGAAAAAGGATTTAAGCTGATTTGAAAACATTAAAACAATTCTAATTTTTTAATGCAATTCTCCTAAATCATTCAACGCTTTTTTAGTTTCTTCATTGTTCGGAGCTTGTCCATGCCATACTGCAACATTCTCCATGAAAGAAACTCCTTTACCCTTGACAGTATCAGCAATTATAACGGTAGACTTTCCCTTGATTTCTTTAGCTTGTTCGAAAGCATTTATCAAAGCAGGAATATCATGACCATCAACTGTTATTACATGCCAGCCGAAAGATTCCCACTTTTTTTCTAAAGGATCCGTGTTCATCACATCTTTACAGAACCCGTCAATTTGTAAACGGTTTCTGTCCACGATTCCGCATAGGTTATCTAATTTATAATGTGTGGCAGACATCGCAGCCTCCCAGACCTGTCCTTCTTGCTGTTCCCCGTCCCCCATCAAGCAGTAAACACGACTGTTTTTCTTACTCAACCTTGTTCCCAATGCGCAACCAATAGCTATCGACAAACCTTGACCTAATGAGCCTGTTGATGCTTCTAGTCCAGGTAGAGCACGCATGTGAGGATGACCTTGTAATTTTGATCCGAGTTTTCTTAAAGTCATCAAATCTTCAACAGGAAAATATCCAGACCTTGCCATTGCTGAATACAACCCAGGACAAGTATGTCCTTTGGAAAGGATGAAAACATCCCTATCTGGCCATTCTGGTTCTTCAGGCTTATGATTCATTATATTGAAATATAAGACAGTGTAAACTTCAGCTGCAGATAAACTACCACCAGGATGCCCAGAACCAGCTGCATTAGTCATTTTTATTATATCGACTCTTATTTTCCTTGCGATTTCTTTCAGTTCAGAAATGTCTGTTATTTTTCTCATTTAAACCGCCTGATTTAAAAATTAAGATTAAAGGATTTATTTTTGAATTCATTTTTTAGGAACCTTAGCCCAGTCGTCCAAGAATCTTTTTATGCCGACATCTGTTAAAGCATGTTTAACCATTTTCTCTAGAACATCAAAAGGAACGGTGACTATATCGGCTCCACATTTTGCTGCATCTATCACATGTAAAGGATGTCTGATGCTGGCAACTATAACCTTTGTCTTGAAACCATAATTTTTGTATATTTGAACTATGTCTCTAACGACTTGCATTCCTTCATGTCCTATGTCATCTAGCCTGCCAATAAAAGGACTCACATAAGTTGCCCCTGCTTTTGCGACTAAAATGGCTTGATTAGCTGAAAAACATAGAGTTGCATTAGTCTTAATTCCTTCTTGACTTAGTATTTTTATCGCTTTCAGTCCATCTGGTGTTATCGGTATCTTTATGACAATATTATCATGGATTTGAGCTAATTCTCTTGCTTCTTTAACCATCTCTTCTGCATCTAAACTAACGACCTCAGCGCTTATCGGACCATTCACTATGCTGACGATCTCATGAATACATTCTTCGAAACTCCTTCCTGTCTTGGAAACTAGAGTTGGATTAGTCGTAACTCCGTCAAGAATACCCCAAGAATGAACTTCTCTTATTTGTTCAACATCAGCAGTATCTAGGAAAATCTGGAATTTTTTCTTCTCAGGTTTTTCATCGATTGGCTTCTTTTCTGAGGAATCAATTTTTTCAGAGATTTCATCTATCTTATCTTTAATTATTTCTATCGACATCTCTTGTTCGAAATTATCTTTTATCGGCCTCTTGAAAAATTCTTCTTTATCTGAATTCATAGATTATCTATCGATAGAAAAGGATTTAAGCGATATTGAGCTTAAAAGTTTTAAACAATTGAATTATAATTTATCTTTTTTGCCATTTCTTTATGATTATTTCATCTTTTGACCTATCTAGACAGCCATGGCATTTTGTACGATTGTGAACATAATGTATAACTGACAATATCATGATAATCCCTATTGAAACTAACATCAACCCTAATATAAGGCTGAATATCACTAGACTTATCCCTAGAATAAACGTGTAGATTCCTAAGATAGCTATTACGAATGCGACAAAATATCTCAGTAAACTCATGTTTTTAGTTTTTAACAGTTACTTTTTTAAACCTGACTTTTTTATCTTATTATGATTTAGTATCTTTCATTAGTTCTTCAATGGCTTTTTTCTTATCTTCAAAATTATAAATCCCAGAACAAGAAACAACGATGTTTGCCCCAGCTTCTGCAACTAACCTAGCATTCCCTACTTTTATTCCACCATCAACTTCTATGTCTAAGTCTTTCTTCATACTTCTCAACTCTCTAATCTTTTGTAGAACGCTTGGATCGAAACTTTGACCAGAAAACCCAGGATTAACACTCATAATCAAAACCATGTCCAATTCATCTAAATAATTTTTTATAGCTGAAAGCGGTGTAGGAGGGTTTATAGCTAAAGCCACTTTCTTCCCTTGTTTTTTTACTTTTTTGATTATTCTTGGGATGTCTTTACAGGATTCATAATGGACTATTATCATGTCAAAACCTAATCGTAAGAAGTCATCAACGTATTTTTCATTGTCATCAACCATCAAGTGAGCTTCTTTCATCAGTTTAGTCTTAAATGATTTCATATCTTCAGGTTGTATCGTCTTGTTTGGCACAAAAATATCATCCATTATGTCTATGTGTACTCTTTCGACGTAAGGTTCGACTTCTTTCAATCTTTGATTTAATTCATCAACGGTCTTGACAAGGATTGCAGGACCTATTTCAATCGTTTTCATCATTCTCTTTTACTTATTATCCTATAAGACGTTTATATTTTAGACGCATCTAGAGATAAATATAAATATTAGTAAGAATATCTTACCATTATGAAAAATGATATCGAATCACCAGAATTGACAAGAGTTAGTTCAAAAGGACAGGTTGTAATACCTAATGACATAAGAAAGAAATTTGGAATAAAAGAAGGCAGTATTTTAGCGATCACTGCAAAAAAAGACATGATAGCCATGAAAAAATTGAACACAGAAATGAGTGCTGAAGATTTGAAAACTTTAAAATTAATAGAAGAAGCATGGAAAGATATGGAAGAAGGTAAATGTAAGAGTGCAACTCCTGATAATTTCTTTAAAGAGTTGGCAAGATGGAAGAAATAAAGGAAATAGTATGGACACAGAAATTCGAACAAGAATTCAAGAAAATAAAAGATAGAACAACACAAGATAAGATAGAGAAACAAATTAAGAAAGTTATAAACATCCACTAGTCAAAGACTAGTGGTATTAGCCTGTTTCCTAACGTAATTTCTCATC
>CAZRNP010000054.1:0-6785 GCA_964601485.1 uncultured archaeon | reverse complement strand
ATTACGTTAGGAAACAGGCTAATACCACTAGTCTTTGACTAGTGGATTTTTATAAAATAATCCTAATATGGGACATGTATATGTTCATTATGTTGAACAGAATTCCGGTCTAAAACATCGTGAAAATATAATAGATGCTTTACGAAATCTACTTTCAGATAAAGACTTTCGTGATTTACAAGGAACTGTTTCTGAAATGTATGTCTTGAATGGAAAAATAAATAAAAAAAATGGTTGATATGGTTTTTACCGTTTATCTTAAAGCTGTTCAAAAATACAGATAAAGCACCAAGATTAAATATAGTTAACTTAAATATTATTAGATAAAGTGATTCCATGAAAAAAGGTATAGAAAAGGAATTCTTAGATGTTTTGATAAAAAAAGGTGCTTTGAGAATTGCCCCAAATATGAAAGAATTATTCGTCTTCAAAAGTGGAAGAAAATCTCCTAATTTCATCAATATCGGTGCTTTAACTGATGGAGAATCTTTAAGTATACTTAAAACAACACTAGGACATTTCATCGATTCTTTATTGAAAGAAAAAAAGATTGAAGACTTTGATTTCATATTCGGTCCAGCTTACAAAGGGATTAATCTGGCCGTTTTAGCATGCGAAGGTTTACACGAGATTTACGGAATAAATAAACGATATCTTTACGATAGGAAGGAAGAAAAGAATTATGCAGATAAGGCGATGGACCAAATCATAGTTGGTGCTGGTTATTTCAAATCTGGACAGAAGATTCTTTTGATAGACGACGTCATCACAACAGGCGGTACAAAGGTTGAAGCACTAGAAAAACTCAAAGTCCTGAAAAATCACAAAGTTGTTGGCATGGTTCTAATCGTTGACAGACAGGAAAAAATGGGAGATGCAGTAAAAGTTGAAGATAAGAGTGCTGTCGAATCAATCGAAGAAACTTTCGGTTTGAAAGTATTTCCACTGTTAAACATGAAAACAATCTTTGAGTCAGTTAAAAATAGCTTGAACAAAGAAATAAAACAGAACTGGATAGAATATTACAAAAAATATGGGGCAGTAAAATTACAATGATACTTTTTTTCCATTAACTATAGTTCCAACAGACATACCCTTTCCTTTCCAGTTTTCATAAGGGCTCCATTTACATTTAGTCAACAAATCATCGTTCGATATTTTCCACTCTTTTTTCAAATCGATTATAGTCAAGTTAGCGGTCTTCCCAACTTCAACCCCATATTGAGTTAAACCAAACCTTTTGACAGGGTTATAGTGCATCAATTGGACTAGCCTTTCAAGCCTAATCATTTTTTTATTCACAGCGTTCAGCATCAATTGTAACGTAGTCTCAACACCAGGAACTCCAGCAGGTGCTATCCAAATGTCTTGTAATTTTTCTTCCATCGTGTGTGGAGCATGGTCTGATGAGAGTATGTCAATCGTTCCATTAGATATTCCTTTCCACAGAGCGGTCTGATCTTCTTTTGTTCTCAAAGATGGGTTTATCTTAGCCAACGTTCCTTTATTCCTCAAATCGTTCTGGGTCATGAAAAGATAGTGTGGGCATGTTTCACAAGTTATGTTAACATCTTTTTTAGCTTTTTTTATCAGTTTTAAACTTTCTTTTGTTGTCACATGACACACGTGCAGTTTCACTTCAGCTCGTCTAGCCATTTCTATCGCATCTTTTATCGCCAAAATTTCTGACTCAACTGGTTTAGCAAGAGAATACTCGAACGGGTCAGTGCTTTTTCTGTGCAACCTCAAAAAACGTTCGTTCATCGCTTGATTCTCAGCATGAACGCAAACAACTTTATTAGTTTTCGATATGTTGTAGAAAGCTTTCGCTATCAATTCATTGTCATCCAGCTTCAATCCGCTTGTTGACTCACTCATGTACACCTTGAATGCATCAGCATGATTGACTAGGTCTTTTATCTCGTTTATGTTTTCTCTTATAACCCCAGCATAGAGCCCAAAGTTAACGACAGATTTTTTAGCTAGCTCTTTCTTATCGATTAAGTTTCTTACAGTTGTCGTTGGTGGGTCTGTGTTCGGCATGTCCATGACATGAGTTATACCACCGTGAGCGGCAGCTTTAGATCCTGTCGACCAATCTTCTTTCCATGTAAAGCCAGGTTCCCTGAAGTGTACATGAACGTCTATTAAACCAGGAAGAACGATTTTACCCCTGCAATTTATATTCTGATCAGATTTTGGAAGTTTTAAATCCTTAGAAATAGAGACTATCTTCCCTTGGTCGATGGCGACTCCAAAAGCTATTGCTTTTTTTTTGTACCATAGTTTACAGTTCTTTATAGTTAGGTCTACTGTCATCTATGGATATCTTTGTATTCATTATTAAATTACATTTCGATAGTATCTAACCCCAATACTTTCAATGTTTGATTTATTTCAGGACTCTTGATTCCTAAATCCAAGGCTATCTTAATCAGTTCTTTTGTTTCTCTGAGAATAGCCAAACGACCAAATAAAGAAGAGGCTTCATCGTTCCTTAGAGTAGTAGTCAAAATAATTTTATTATTTTTTATTTTTTGAATCAATTCTTCATTTGTGTATCCTTTCATTCAACCACCTCACTCATCAAGACAGTATAACTTCCGATATGATTTCCTTTGGATGCCAGCAAACATGCCATTTTCTTTGTATTTCTTCCCTTCTAACTACTTGTTTACATCTAGAACATACTGTGAAATCAGTACCTTCCCATTCGGATACTAACTGTCCAGTATAAACTCTAATTCTTATCCCCTCCCGGTAGATTATAACAGTGTTATACTCTTAAGTAATTCTTTATAATAATACCGAAAATACTACTAATTTTATTAAGATTTTTTATAGCAATCCCGAAAATATTTCGGCGATACAAGAAATATGTAAAAAAATAATAAATGATGCAGTTGGCTCAAATAAAATGAATTGTACGGTATTTAAAAACAAAGTATCATTTTTGTCCAAGTTAAATCATAACCTCATCTAAATATTTTAACCTAAAAACAATATTGATAGTATGGCAAAAACTTACATAAAATTCCTGGGACCGTACGAAGAAGAATTAGCCAAAAAAATCAAGAAAAAAGGCTTAACTATAACCGTTTCTGGAAAATCCGGCTCTGGGAAATCTTTAGGAGCTATGGCGATAGCTAAAGCATTGAAATTGAAGTACGTAAGTGCTGGTCAAACCTTGAGAAATATCGCAAAAGAGAAAGGAATTAATCTAGTTAAAATGAGTGAAACCAGAGGACCTGAAATAGATCATGAGATGGACAGGCAAAGTTTAAAGTTGGCAATTGGGGGGAACGTTGTTCTTGACGGTAGGTTAACTGGCTGGGCTGCAGGTGGCTGGGCTGACGTGAAGGTATACTACGTCTGCTCGATGAAAATTAAAGCTGAACGCGTGGCAGAAAGGGATAACATACCGGTTCAAGAAGCAGAAGAAATGATAACGAAGAGAGATAAAGAAGACCACAAAAAATACTATGAGCTGTATGGGATAAATTCTTACGACGAATCGATTTATGATATAATCATCAACAACGAAAAATTAACGAAAGAAGAAGCAGGAGTTGTTCCTGTAAAATTAGTCAAAGAATTTTTAAAGAAAAAATGAAATTATCGCATAAGCCAAAAGGCAAGCAGCAGTAATGAAAGGCATTGCTGGATAAAACTTACCTTCTTTCCCCTTTGTTAACAAGAAAAATAGAGTTAAACTGATGAAAAATGGAATAATTAAAATTTTAACGAACGCAGCCTCTTTTGTCAACTGATTGACTTTAACTAAACTCTCCATCAAAACCCCAGAGAACATGAGTGGGAATGCAACATCACCACCGCCGATGATTGCGCCAGCAATTTTCTTCTTTTTTTCTCCCTTTACTGCTTTGTACGGTATCATTATTCCTGCGAATAACTTACTCTTGATCTGGAATTTTGCCATTGTAACCATATGCTTACTCTTGAAAACGGCATAAAAATCATACAAGGATATTACTAGCAGTAAAGCTATGATCCATTCCACCTCGAACAATGGAACGAGCATTACAGCTATTCCACTGTATATTAACACTTCAGTTATGTTGTGGATTACCATGTTTGGCCTAAACACTTTAACTAAAGCCAATATGAGCGCTATTATGAACGCTAAAACAGGGTTGATCAAAACGCCTAAAGATAAAGATATCGACAAGAATATTGACCCAAAAAATAATAGCTTCCATATGTTAACTATCCCAATTTTTATTATTATCAAGAGCATGATGGTTGATACTGCGATAGATGTAATAATCCATACAAAGCTTTCCCATCCGCTCACTTCTGGTCTTGGTCCGAGTATAGTTTCTGGGTGGATCACTTGCTGAGTCCCGTTCACGACTTTTATTTCCATATCCTTGTACAAGATTCCTAGTCCTACTAATTGGGAAATAAAAAACAAAGATATTAGGATGAAAATGGTTTTGAAATCATACTTCATATTCTTTTTAGAGAAAATAGATTTAATAAAACTTTCTAATTTTTTCTAGCAAAGAGCCAGCGTCAAAAAGGTGTTATATTCTCCGACTGATTTCTCTCTTTGCAATATTTGAGGGAGGACGAGTTTCGAAGAAACGAAGAGTTGATCAAATGGGTTCGTTTTGACTGAATTTACACAGTTGAAACGAATGTGAGAAAAAAATTTGCGAGACGGTTTTTTATTTCTTCCTGGCAAAGAACTTGAAGAAACCAAATATCAAGACTATCGCTATTATTGCAACTACAACAGCGATAACAGTAAAATCAGCTATATCAAACTTATATATCATATTACCTGTTATCACTTGACCAATAATACTGACCCCTTTATCCAGAATATTAACAGCTGGGTTGTATCCTTCTATCTCAAATGTGAAATTAGCTTCTCCCTTCAACTCTGGGACTTTGAACTTCAACTCTATGTTGTCGAAGACTTGAGTGTCTGTTCTTTTATCATCACTCTTTGCTAGAATCTCAGTAACATTCCCGTACTTGGAATGTTTAGCAGACAAAAGCTTGGCTTCTTTCTTTCCTTCCGAATCTGTGACGAACAGTCTGACAGAATCGATGTATGAATGCTCTGGTAAGGTTGTTTCTTTCAATGATAATAAATAGTTGCCTTCAACAACAATTGGTTTAGTTGTTAAAATAATATCATCAACAGTATCAATGCCTGGTTGAGAATGGATGCTTGACTTTCTTTCTTTCACATAATCTTTTCCATTGTAGACGAACAGGGTTGGACAACCTCCTCTTGGAGGGGAAGTACATACACCACCAGAACAATAATAACTTGAACCATAATTTTTACAGTTTACTTCTGAATATTGACAATTTGAATTACAAGATTTTTTAATATCTCCTTCACACCAACTTTTTCCTGCTTGTTTACCATTGCATTCAACACTCATCTGCATATTACAAGAAAGATCACAAATATTTGAGTCAACTGCTTTACAATTTGAATCACAAATCCACATTGTATTATCATTCCCATAACATAAGGGTATACCATGTCTACGTGGATATTTATATGCAATATCACCTTTTATTGCATCTTCACAAGCAACATCAGATCCGCAATTTTGAATGGAAGGACCACAATAATAAATACTACCTGAACATAAGTTATCACCACTACAACAGTGAGTTCCTGTATCTCCCTCCCATGGACATTGAATGCATTGAATAACAGGAGATAATGTATAAACTTGTGGAAGTAGAAAGATAAACGAAAGAAGAAATAGTAAAATAAAAGATAATTTCCTCATGTTTTCATTTAATATATTTAATTAGTAGTATATATTATTTTACAATCAGGCCTAGGTTTTGGACTGAGAAAACTCGTCTCCCAGGGCCATCTGTCAGAGAGTATTAACAACTTAAAAATAAACTTTCTTTCCACTCTTATCTCTTTCAAAAACTCCAAACTCAGTCAACTTTTTTAATTGTTTAGAATTCAAAACAGGCCCTTCTTTACAAACTCTTATGTCATCAATACAACACTGTCCACATAAACCAAATCCACACTTTATGTACCTTTCTAAAGAAGCCTGGCATTCTATCTTATTTTTTTCACAGATTTCAAAGACTTTTTTCATCATTATCTCAGGTCCACAAGTGTAAACACAACCAAACTTCTCTTTCTTCAATAAATCCTTCAAAACATCAGTAGGTAATTTCTTTTCTCCGAAAGAACCATCATCAGTAGTAACTATAACTTTGGAACATCGTTTTTTTAGCCTGTTAACAAATATTAAATCGTTTTTAGTACACGCTCCAACTATTGCAGTAATTTTTACTTTCTTGAACTTTTCAGCTAATAACGCTAAAGGTATAACACCACATCCCCCGCTAACTAAGCAAACATTCTTGCCTTTCAGCTTGAAACCATTACCATAAGGCCCTCTTATCCCAATCCTATCTCCTTTTTTCATCTTGAACAATTCTTCTGTAAACGGACCGATTTTATCTACAGTTATGCCTAATGGGTTTTCATAAGCAACAGCAAACGGTTTTTCATCCAATCTTGGGATCCAAACCATCAAGAACTGTCCTGGGTCAGCTTTAATTTTTTTATCGAAGAAAAATATTTTAACGTTTTTACTTTCGTTGACTACAGATTTTATTTCTAATACTTCTGGTGTTTCCATTGTATATTCGCCTTTCCTCTGGTTAACTCACCCGTATATTTGAATTAACTTGAGGTGATAGATAATATGGAAAACCAAGATTTAAATACGATATCAGGTTTAAGTCGGGACTTGCAGAGT
>CAZRNP010000053.1:0-7111 GCA_964601485.1 uncultured archaeon | reverse complement strand
GACTCAGACCAAACGGTAGACAGAACGTATTACTCAACGGACAAGCAATAAAATGTTTGTTTAAACTACTGATACCAACACCAATATGTGTCGGTGGGCCATTTGAGGGTGACTTTTTAACCCTTATAAGAGCTATATAAACCGGATAATAAAGAGAAAGTTTTGACAACTTTTTTTTCTTTTTTTCTTTTTTTATAATGGTAGAAACTTTCTGAATAATGATGTATGTAGACTTATAATCTAGACTGTTCTTTCATAATCGGTTTAAGAACAGATAATAATTACATTTAGGTGGAAATATGAAAAAAATTTTTTTGGATTCTAAGGTTTTAAACCGATTTCTAATTCTCGGAGTTATGTTTTTATTATTCTTCATTCCCTCTGTATACGCTTGTGAAAACCCTATAATTTATCGAGAAGTGGGTTCTCCTATAAACATAATTGGCGGTCCCGGTGGTTCCTTATTTATCAACGGAACAGATGAAACACGTTATCCTGGCCTAGAAGATACCTACAAGCTCAGAATAAAAAACAAAAATAACACTGAAATATTGCTGGTGACATTAGTTCCTTCTAATAATATAAAAGATTACATAAATGGGGGAACTGTTTCTTTGGACCCAGGAGAAACCAAAGAACTACCTTTAACTGTGTGGGTAGGTGGCATTTCTTACGTTTCTGGCTACTTCACGGTATACTATGTTTGTGATGATGGGTTCCAGCCACAACCAGCTTCTTTTGGTGTAACTATAAAAGGCAAGGGAATAGACGCTCCTCCAGGTTTAAACTGTACTTCTAAAGAACCAGATGGCTGCTATCAAGGTATGTACAGATACTACAGATGTGAGGGGAGCGAGTTGGTGCATGATGATGTTTGTTTAAGCGGATGTTGTAAGTGGTGGGGTGGGGAAGAAGCCATGTGTTCCAAAGATAAGAAACAATGTATCTCTATAAAAAATCTACCGCCAGGCAAAGAAGGCAATATCGCTTTCCTCTGTAAGGATGAGAAGTGTTCAGACGGAATAGAGAAAAGCATTATTTTTAAACTAGGAATATCGGGCTGGAACATTACATTTAATGCCAGTAGTCAATTTACCGAGGAAGAACTGGATAATTATGATATAATTGCGTGCACTGATCAAAATCGTGCATGTAATATCGATTTCAATTCACTCATCTATAATCAGCATACAGAAAAAAGAACACCATTCTTGGAAATAACTGACGAAAGTTCGGTAAAGGCGGGTTATGGTTTTGATTATGTAATAAACAATAAGGGAAAATACGGGAAAAACCCATTCTTTACCCTAGGTGATGACTATATTACTCAAGGCTACTCCGGTGAGGTAGATGTTGCAGGAACCAACAAAATAGCTATTATACCCGATGGTTTTCTTTCTGGTGTAATAGATTTAGCTGATTCTGGGACCAGTCAATCCTCAACCATGTTCAGAGTAGACAATTCAGCTGGCCATGGTCGTTATGCATACATTGGTTGGATGTACAATGCACCCATTCTTACTGAAGACGGAAAGATGATCCTTAATCGTACATTAAAATGGCTTAAGTATGGTAATGCGTACTTTGGTGGACAAGATTACAATGAACCCAAGAAAGCTAAGATAGCGTTAATCTGTTCTAAAGATTGTAAGGACGACCCAGAAATAAAGATGATAAAATTCCTTAGAAACGATGGATACTCAGTTACAGCAAAAACTCTGGGCGAGTGGAACAACTTGGATGATTATGATATTATAGTTTGCATGAATACGAAGGGCTGTTCTATCAACCCAATAATATACGACGCTCATAAAAACAAGGGAAAAAGTTTTTTAGAGATTCCGGATAGTACTCAAATACAGGCTGGTTATGGTTTTGGCTACACAATTTCTGGAATGGCTCGTAAAACATCTTCGAAATTTATTATTCCAACCGGCGATAATCTAATATTCTCTGGTTATAATTTACCTGTAGATGTGTTCAACAATGACGGAAAAAATTATATGGGCGCTATACCCATTAAACAATTTTTGAGCGTGAAAAACCTGGCCACGTTAACCGATTTAAATTATTCAGCCATGTTCATATCCGACGATTCTGGGAGTAAAGGTAGATATGCGTACGTGGGCTGGGCACAGGATGTTAATTCCTTGAACGATATGGGAAAAAATGTTCTGCTAAAAATCGTTAAATGGTTATGGTGTGATGATGCTTGCGTACAAGGAGATGTTTTATTCGATGCAGACGATTTAGAATTGAAATTAACCATAAAATCTCCAAAAGAGAACATTTATGGTGATAGAAAAATTTTGGTGGATGTAGAAACAAATCAAATAGTAAAATATCTCTATGAAGAGAATCAGGGAAAGTTTAGACTCTTGTGCAGCGACTGTAACGACTATGAGAGGGAGTACACATTTAAAGACGGAAATAATGAACTTAAATTCCGTGCAGTGAATTACCATGACGAAATTGCCGATAAGACCGTTAACTTTGTTATAGATTCCAAGCCACCCAAAATAAGAGGAACTTATCCTAGAAATAGAGGTTATGCAACAAGCATGACTACCTTCACTGTACAATACGATGAGGATAATTTAAAGGATGTTGTTCTGTATTATGGTAATAATAGCTTCATAGAGAAATCTCTAACCGGTTGTCCATCAGGAAGGGGACAGAGTTGCAGTATAGATTTAGATTTATCTCTTTTTAATGGTCAGGAAATTCAATATTATTTCTCCGTCGAAGATTTTGCTAATAAAGAAAGTTCAAGGGTTAGTAGGTTGACTGTGGACAGTTCTGTTCCTAAGGTTAATGCGGAAACTCAAGTGGAAGGCTATCGTAGGGTCAATCTAGATGTAAATGTTAGTGAAAAAGTTTATTCTTTAGAGTACTCAGACAACGGAATGAAGTACATAACTCTTTGCAGAAATTGTAATTATTATTCAAGATCCCTTTATTTTTTGTCAGGTCATCATGAACTAACCATTAAGGCAACCGACATAGCAGGTAACCAAGGGTTTGATACAGTTGGATTTGATGTATAAAACTTAACAACAACTGGGCTGATACTAAGGAAGACTAGTTAATGTTTAACCCAAATGCTTCGAAGAAATTTTCCATCTTCTTTAAACCCGATAAATACTCATGCCCTTTGATTGTAATGAGGTAAAAAATTTTTCTATCTTCTTCCTTCTTTTCAATAAAACCATTATCAATCAAAAAAATAAGGTATTTCTGCAACCTATCGTACGATAAATTAGCTCCATAGAGGATGTGAGTTGGCTTTGCTTTCCCATTTTCTTTCCGTATGATTTTCAAAATATCTCTAAGTATTAATATATTTGACCTTCTTTTTATCATCTCCTACTCACCCGGATAAACATTATAAGTAAAGACCCAAACCCTGTAGCGAGTAAAGCATGCGCAGTCAGGTAGAAAGTTACGCTAAATGGTAGCAGTAAAAGAAGTAAATGGAAAAGCTCTATCATAACAAAACAGAATAGAACTAGTAATGAGTTAGTATTTTTCTTTTTCAAAAGGTTCATAAAATTCCTCAATAAAACAAACCCTATTAAAATCATCGAAAAGGCATGGAAGGTTGATGAATCAATATACCAGAGATCAACATATAGGATGAAAAAACCAGAGGGCAAGTACTTTTTAGGCAGGTATAACATTACCAACAACAAATAGGCAAGCGTAGAGAGTACATAGTAAAGGTTGAAGGATTTATAGTTGACTTCATTAAGGTTTTGATATTCTCGGAAATATGGTCTGTAGAAATATGTGTAAGAACTCGCAATCGTTAATGTGGTAAAAGCAATTCCTAAAAGGAGAAAACTAGTTGTAAAAATTAAATTTTTCCTGCTTGAACTAATCTTATAAAACCTATAAGAAAACAGGCCGATAAGAAAACTGATTAAAGCTGCAACTCCATAGGCTACAGCGCTATAGCTGTAAAACCATATCGGTATCAGGGGCGGGTATGAGATTAATTCTATTGGCATTTAATTCAATATAACGATAGATAGTAAAATTTTTAAACCCTTACGTTATTGAAAATTCAATAAAACTCAAGAAAGACATGTATGATACGTCTATACGAGTCATTCCCAAATGAGGTGTTATATGAATACAATATATAATCACCGGATAAGAAAGTGTTTCGGGTTATCATATATTTCCGAAACTTTTATTTTTTTATTTTGGTGATTGAAATGAAAATGAAGTACGTTTGGGGAAATATAAAAGAAAAAAACCTTAACAAAAGGAATTCACAGACAGCGGATCAAATTTCTAGAATGCTTTTGACTGGCTGTAGAATAAAAGATATCAAAAGAAAATCTAAAACTCTAAAAACACCTTCTCGTGGTTTATCATGAATTTATACAATTGTTCAAAGAATTTTATATCAAATAGAAATTCTTCTTTAGTTAAAGGGAAAAAAGTTCAAATAAAGCTTAAATCCTTTTACTCTGATAAACTAAACATGTCTTTGAAGAGGATCCTTTTATTCGTTATGGTTTTATTCATAGTTTCTAATTTAACTATAAAACTGGCGGTTGCGGGTGATTTCATAGAAGGAACTGTTAAAGGATCCGTATGTCCGGGATGCCCCGGTTCAACCCCTGGACAAACGGAATGTGGAAACAATGTCACTTCTTGTGGTAGAAATAATCTGTGCATAGATTTAACTGGCATGGTTTACTGTGTAAAGGGACGTATTGTGGAAACGAAATGTTCTTATAACAAACCCATAAACGATTCAAGTTTGACTCGTTGTCAGCTTTTTCAACCTCAATTAAATGTAAAAAATAAGGCTGGTTCACAAAGGTCAATCAACATAACATTGTATTCTCCAGGCACGACTGCTGTGATCAATTCATTCTCTATTAATGGTATCGGTTCGATATCTTCCTTATCTTCGATGGTAGACTTTGAATTATATTTTGACGATTCAAACCTAAACTTCAAGGCAAGAAACCTAAATTTATCAAAACTGAGTTCAAGTATCGATCTAATAATCGATAAATTATCGATTACAACCCCAAATGCAGATGTTTACAAAGCATTTTTAGTTGAGCTTCCATCTAATTTTACTTATTCATCAATAACCCTAAACATCAAGTATTCTGGCATAACCATAAGGAATGAAAACAACCTTAAATTATACAGATGTGATTCGTTCAATTCTACCGCAAACACATGCAACGGAAACTGGACCATCGTCGATACTACACTAGATTCTAACAATGATATCGCTTCAGCAAACATCAACCACTTCTCTGTCTATGTTCTAGGGGAACCCAAGCAACAAACAACAACTACAACCACGACTACTACATCTGCAACAACTACAACTAGTCAAAGTAGTTCAAATGAAGATAATTCAGATTCATATTCATCCTACCATTCATCTTCCTCCACCCCAACAACAACGACATTGCCTGAATGTATCGAACATAAACCTTATTTGAGTGTAACCCCAATATCACAGGCAGGGGCGGTGGGAGACACTTTACAATACAGTGTTTCTGTTAAGAACATGGATTCTACCGAGTGCGAGAGTAGAGAATTTGACGTTGATTTTAAACTACCAGAAGGTTGGAACATAGATTACAACCAGGTTGGGGAAACAAGTCCAGGAGAAACCAAAATTATCGATGTCATGATAACATCTTCCAACGAAACAGTAACAAACGAAACTTATCAGCTTTCTGTGTATGTTTTAGATAAAATCAGCGGAGAACAATCTAACACTGTCTATTTCAAGTACATCGTCAACGCTTTGCCAAGCACAGAACCTGTAGCTAAGACAAACCAACTTCAGTCATCTCCGATAACTGCTTTCACATTGCTAATCACACAGAATCAACTTGTACTATTGTTACCAGCTATTGTCTCGATTGTAGCATATATCGTTTGGAAACGCCCTGTATTGATGATTAAAGGGTTGCCTAAAAATTATGGGCAAAGATCTTACAATGGAGTATCTCCGTCAAACGGAGTATCTCCATCAAAAATAGTTGTCAAATTAGAATCAGACGCACAACCAAAGATTAACACGTTTAACAACGGAAAATCATTTAACGGCGAAATCAACACAACGTTTAACAACGGAAACAACTTCAACGGTGGAAACGGTGGAATAATACAAAAACAAATAAACAATAAACCAAAAACATCGATGATAGAAGAGATCAGAAGGAAGGCATTGAAAGAGGACGAATTACTAAGGAAAAGATTTAATTATTAAATAGTAGTCATTTATTTTTTCTCTAAGAAACTAATAATGTTGCATCCCACTATTAAATCATTAATAACAGAGTGTAATTTTTTTTCTAACAATAATAAAAATTTTTACTATTTTCTAGTAATTAAAAGCATAACACTTTAAATCTTTAATATTACTATTTTCTAGTAATGAAAGATATTACTATAAGGTGAAAGATTGATGGATAAAAAAACGATAACATTGCTCATGACTATCATCCTGTTCTATTCTCTTATCATAAATGTATCCTTTGCAAATTTGTACGTAAAACCCGCTAAATTGGGTATAGTTCGTGTGGAAATCTTTTCGTTCACACCAGCTGTTGTGAATAAGAATTTCACTGTAGGAAATTTCTATGATTTTCCAATTGATATCGTACTTCAACCAACTGGAAATATCTCTGATTTGATTAAGATTAACATGCCTACATCTTTTACCCTACAATCGAATGAGACCAAAAATATCGAATACACCCTTACCATAAGTAAAGAAGGAACCTACAATGGGGGTATAGTGATAAACATGAGGAGTAACACTACAGCAAACATCGCTTATCAAGCTGACCTAACAGTTTTCGCCAACAGAGGTAAAACCCAGCCAGAACTCTATGTTATAATCACTGTAGTTGTGATAGTTTTCCTGATCATAATTTACCTCAAAAGTAAGAGGTCTAGAAAATGAAGATCATAAATTCGATTATAATCATTGCATTCTTTTTTGTAATTTTTCTAGCCTCAGCTGTTCGAGCGTCAAATGTTACCATCGATGTTGAACATAGAACGTTTCCTTATCGAGTCTCTCTAGATGTTGACCAAGATGGTAAAAATGAAAATG
>CAZRNP010000052.1:0-7194 GCA_964601485.1 uncultured archaeon | reverse complement strand
GTGTCCTGTCAACAGCAGATTTTATTCTTTCTCCAGGTTTCAATTCATAACAAGGAACTACGTCTATCTGTGTATCGTCTACTTTTCCTCTGACGTAAGGATGTTGAGCGTACTCTACTATCCATTCACCGCTTAAATTTTGTATAATTCTCTTACCGAATTTTAACCCTAATTTTTCCAATCTATCTTCTGATATTGATTTAGGAAATACGATGAAAACATCAAACTCGTTCTTGTCAGGTAGCCACGTATCTCTTGTCAAAGAACCTGCAATCATAGCTTTTGCATCGACTTTTTTAACTTCTTTCTTTGTGAGATTTAATGTTTTCTTACTGAGAACTTCTAATTTTTTTCTCTGTGATTGACTTGGCTTGATTTTAACTAAAACTTCTTTCAGAATTTTTTGATAATTTTTTGACATATGTATTATTTTCTATCTGAACTATAAAACTTTTGAGATGATTCTATGTTCTTTACTATGTTTGCCAACTTCTCTATCAACTCTTTCTCTTGTTCTACTTTGCCTTCTACTCTGCCTATTATCTTACCCTTGTAGAAAACTAAAAACGATGGTATAATTCCAACATTGTATCTATTTGCAATCTCAGGATTTTTAGTAACATCTATTTTCCTTATTTTTATCTTTACTTCTTTATTTGATAAAAATTTAGTTATTACAGATGCTTTAGCTTTCAGGACTTTAAACTCTACAGCTTTAATTCTACAAGGTCTATGAGGTGCATCCCAAAAATCCACAAAAATAATATTGTTTGAATCTAACACTTCTTCGTTAAAATTTTTCATTGTAACTATTAGAGTTGGATCAGTAGGTACTACACCATACCTGTCTTCTAAAAGATGTACTCTTGTCCTTATGTCACTTTCTATTCCATCTTTAACTTTCTTGTATTCTTCTTCAGTTTTTGCAACAAGTATAGCACCAACTACTGGACAAGCTTTTGCACATGCACCGCAAGAAACGCATTTATTGTTATCAATTGTCAACGATTTTGCTTCTTTATCCCAAGTTAATGCTTTCGTTGGACAGACAGGGATACCGTTGCAGTCTTCAGAGTTATCACAAATCTTGAAGTTGAAGACTATTGGCATTTTAATCACCCTAATGAAATATTTATGTGTATCATATTTATTACCTTCCTAAATCATTGATATGGATTGATTCCAAAAATTTAGTGAAATAAATTATATGATTTTCGAAACAAAAGGTCCATCTTTTTTGTAACCGAATTTTTCATAATATTTTCTAGTACCGATGCCACTTATCACAACCATCTTTTTCATATTAAATTCTTCTTTCGCTATTTTCTCACTTTCTTTCAACAATCTATTCCCAAAACCTTTGTGTTGCCATGCTTGTTTTTTTATTGATCCTATGGGTACAGTTTGACCGTATACATGTAATTCTCTCACTAACCCAGTTTTTTCATCAATTTCTTTTCTAAAAGGTTTGTATGGAATTCTCAGTCTCAAGAAGCCAATCAAAATATCATTCTTAACATCCTCAAAACTAAGGAAAATTTCTTTACCGTTAGAAGCATCGTAATCCGACCTGCATAATTTAACAGAATCAATATACGGTAATATTCCTTTATCGATTTTATGTCCGACTTCTCTGTATCGGATTTCTCGGATTTTTATTCCTTTTTTCTCGCATTCTTTCTCGACTAATTCTCTAAGGTTGCTTTTTCTGATACCTGCAACGATTTTATTACTAGAAATATCACGTTGAACACGGATAACACGACAATATTTTGGTATGTACCTCATCGCTTCAGATAAAATTTTTACACCTTCTTCATCCGTCAACGGTTTATATTCATTTTTTTTCCATATTTCATACAATCTCGTCCCTTCAACGACCAGCGTCGGATATATTTTTAGTGAATCTGGTCTGAATTTAGGGTCTTGAAACAAGGTTTTAAATTGACTTAAATCCTTCTTAAAATCAACAAACAACCCAGGCATGACATGATAAGTACACTTTAAACATGAATCTTTAGCTAATTGTGTGGCTTTTACAACGTCTTCTACAGTATGACCTCGTTTAATTTTCTCTAAAACCTCAGGATAGATAGATTGAACCCCTATTTCTACCCTTGTCATACCGAGTTTAAGCATTTGATCGATATGTTTTTCAAATGAGTAATCTGCTCTAGTCTCTAACGTTATACCTACGCATCTGTGCCTTGCAGCTTCATTCAGTCTTTGTGCCCCTTCTAAACTAACACTTTCTTTTCCGTTTAACGCATCCAGTATTCTTTTAGTGAACCATTCCTGGTACTCCTTATCCAGAGCAAGGAATGTACCACCTAGAATGATGACTTCTACCTTATCTGTAGGATGTCCAGTCAATTTGTACTGATTTAACCTGTCTTTTGTCTGCAAAAACGGGTCGTAATCGTTCCTAATACCTCTCTGAATGGCTGGTTCTAGGCCGGTATACGATTGGGGTGCATTATTACCTTTAGGACAATAAATACAGGTTCCTGGGCAAGGTGCAGGTTTTGCTACGACGGTTATAACAGACACTCCAGATGCCGTTCTGATCGGTTTTTTCTTTATTAAATGTTCGAGTTTTTTTCTTTCATTAGGTTTACAAACACTCAAAAGTTCAACTTTTGTGGGCATGTCCTCTAAACCATGCTTTTCACAGGTATTTTTGATGATTCTATCGACTTTTTTGTAGTCCAATTCCTCACTCTTCATCAATTCCTCGATTATTTCCCTATAAATTACCTTTCTTTCCACTTTCCCACTCTTAATTTATTTGTTGGAAGATAGAAATGTTTAAATATTGATTTTCTATCATATAGTAGTGACACTTAGAATATTAACCACTGATAAGTAAAAATATGTGATAATATGAATGGACAAGATTTTCATCGTTTGAGGTTTTATCAAGAAGAATTATTCGACACTAAAAGCAGACTATTCAGAGCTAAGAGTGTTAAGCAATTGAAATTTTTACAAGATAGGATAAACTTCTTACAAGAAAGGATTAATGCGATAAGTAACAACGGAAGACCAAGAAGATAATTTTACAAACTATCTGTTTTTTTCTTTGACCTTAATTTTAGTATTAAATAAACTATCAGAATAATAATCATGATTAATATTATCAAGAATAAACGAAAAATCCCAAGTAAGACAATCCCAAATAAGATAAATGCCATATAAAAATCCCCATGAGCAAAAAAATCTGTTATTAAAGATATAAACCCTGTTAAATCTTTATGTTTTTCTTCCCATCTCTCTAGAAAACCTTTTTTTTTCAATTTTTTTTCTGATTTCCTTTTTGAAAAATCATAGATCCAAAATATCAAACAAGAAAGAAGATAAGAATAAACCCCTATCAAAATAAAGTAAATTATAAAGAAAATTATCTGCCCTTCCTTTTCACCGAAGATATCTATAATGGGTATATGAGAAAGAATATACAAAGATGGAAGTGAAACAAACAAACCAATAATACCTATGATAGTAAAGATACCCATTTCACCTTCACTACCCCCTGTAAGGAACCCAAAAAAAAACCAACCAAATAAAATTATAGTTAAAACAATCTTTCTCCAGTCTGGCTTCAGGAATTGTTTCCAGTTCATTAATTAAACTTTATCTTTTCAAGAATAAAAAAACTATCTAATTATAATATTTTTGATATTAATTCACAAACTTTACAAACTTCTTGACTACTCGGCTCACCACATTTTTTACAAACTCCAATCTTTCCAGCCTTGAATTTTTCTTTGATAAATGGCGCGATTTTACAAGCACACTCATAAAGACTGTATTTTATTCCAGGAGAACTCTTCTCAAGGTTGTTCAGAAAATCTTCAGTCTTTCCACGTAAAGGATTATCGACAGAATAAGGACATTTTTTTGGATAGAATGGAATGTTGTTAATCTTAGCGAACAACTCAGATTCAATCTCTGGAGTCAACACGAGTGGTTTTATTCTTGGGACGAATTTTGTATGTATTCCTATCATTGGTATCGGGCCAACACGTACTAACCTCAACAAATCTCCTCTTAAAACATTCATTAGTATGCTTTGACATTCATCGTCCAGATTATGACCAGTAGCTATTTTTGTGGCTTTCAACTCTCTCACTTTTTTATTCAGTAAAGATCTTTTCAATATACCGCAACTTCCACAAAAACCAGAATCTAATTTTTTTGATAGTTGATCAATCGTGAAGCCAAACTCTTTTTCAAAAGAAAAGACATAATGTTTGACTCCAAGTTTCTTGCAAAAACTTTCACTTCTTTTGATAATCTTATCCCTGTATCCCTTTATTCCCTCGTCAAAAGTTATCGCAAATAACTCAATTTTAGGGTTGTTCTTAAAAATTTTGTTTAAAAGAAAAAGTACGTTTGAAGAATCTTTACCGCCAGAATAAGCTATAGCAACTTTATCCCCATTCTCGATGAGTTTGTTAATCCTGATAGTTTTCTTGACTCTCTTTTCAAAAAATTTTATAAAATGTTTTTCGCAATAATTATGTCCTTCATAACTTCTGGAAAGTATTGATTCGTTTTTGCAGAAAGAGCATTTCATACACTCACCGAAGACCAAATGTTTCCATCATCATACCACATCTTTTCAATCTTTAATCCTGCATTTTTCAAATCATCTTCCAATTCTTTTTTTGTATATAAATGGTAAAACCTTTTGTAAATCTTCCCGTGGTAATTCCAGTCAACGTAAACGTCAGCAAAATGTCCAGAAAAGAAACTTTTTATCAACTGCCAGATAAACCTTGTTTGCCATCTTTTCCATACACTCAAAAAAATTTTGATGCCGACTCTTTTCATTTCTTCTAACGCTTTCACTCTGAGTTCTCTTGTTTCTAGATGATGTAAAGTTCTGATACACATAACTAATAGAAAAGATCCTTTTTTAAATGGTAATTCTTCTAAACTACCTATAACTAAATTTTCATTCAAGTTTCTTTTTTTCAAGAATTCCTTTGCTTCTCTTACCATACCTTTTGAAAAATCAATACCAACACAATCAATGTTTTTTTCAAGAAACGGTAATGAATTTCTGCAATTACCACAACCTACATCTAAAATAGGACCTTTGTTGATAATTTTTGAAAAATTGGTCACTTCTCCTTCTGGTTTGATATGTAAATTAGTCCAAGAATCTGCCAAATTTTCCCAGACTTCTCTTTGAGTTGACATTAAATCACGATATATGATTCATTTATAAGAAAAATTAATAAAAATAGCCCCGATCGGAATTTCGCTCTTAGAGTTTCGAACCGATGTCGACGGGTTTCTTCTAGTGATCCAAAGCCTTATAAGATTTTCATCTCGTTATGCTTGACCACTACACCACGGGGCTATCTTTTTCGTATGTTTAAGGTTATTAAATCCTATTTCTTTTAAATATTTTATTATTTCTGTTTTTCGTGTAATGTAAATTTTATTATAACAGATTTTTGATGGATGAAACCCCATTCTCTTTAGACTTTCTCTAACTTCAACCAATAATTTGGTATTAACATTCTTAAAGTAAATCTGTAACAGGTTTGGATATTGAGGGGCTAAAGGATAAACACAACCATCAGTATCAAATAACCCGCGTAAACATGCTTGAAGAAGATTCTTCTTACTTTTTATCCATTTAGGTATAGTTGATTTATTTCTACTTCCATTACTAGGTTTCAATCCAAATTCTAAAAGGGTTTCTATAGCACTTCTTTTTGAACAGCATACATATAGTGCGTTCCGTGATTGGTGTTTTTTAGCATAAAAATTAACATTAAATAATTCTTCAAATAATGGTTTAACAAAACCCAAAAGATACTCTTTTTCATCTTCTGAATGACCAGATATCCTCAATTGAAAACAGCCATGTTTTTTAGATATGTATATGTTTCCGTCACCAAGGATTATCCCTATAGCTTCGGCTAATTTTAGTTTGTTTTTCATTAATAATAGATTTTAAAATAGGGAATAACAGGTTTCCGAGAGAGTAAAGTTGTGATGAATCTTTTATTAATTATTTCAACTTCTCCTACATTTTTCCACTCTGTGACATTTTTTCTTTGATTCGAACCTATCTTTCTTCTCTGTTATCATCCTTTCAAGTTCTTCTACGATTTTCTCTACAACATTTAGTATTTTCCATCCATTTTCTTCTGTTCTAAAAAATCCCTTAGTAGTTTCTAAAGTACCTACAACTTCATACAAAACTTGTTTTTGTTTTTCTCTTATAGGCTTTACAAACAACTTAAATTCTTCAATATTGTTTTCTCCAAACATTCTACTGAATTTGTCTATTAAAGGTAAACTTACATCCTTGATTTTATCTATAGTATCCTTATCGAATTGATCAAAATTAACCAACTGAATTTCTGTCATAAAAACCACCTTTTTATTATTCTCTTTTCATTAAATTTATAAAAGTTAAATCAGCATTAAAATGTGATAAAGAATGAGAATACTACAACTTCATTCAGATTTCATAGAATATGAGCCGATAAAAAAAGAAATCAAGATAGCAGAGGAAATAGAGAAGAAAAAATACAGACTGGAAAACATCGTAGTTCTTTTTACAGCATTAGAACAAGGCGATGATGAAAGTGTCATAAAAAAAGCAATAGATGAAATAAAATCAAGTCTTAATGTCATAAAAATAAACAGGATTTTAATTTATCCTTATGCACATTTGAGTAAGAACCTTGCAAATCCTAACATTGCATTAAAACTCATAAAAGAGATGGAAAATTATTCTAAAAAAATAGGTATAGAAACCTACAGAGCACCTTTCGGTTGGAATAAACAATTTGCGATTCAAATAAAGGGACATCCTTTAGCAGAACAATCTAAATTCTTCTCTCCTGAGAAAACTGCTGGTAAAAAGGAAGAAGTATCAGAGGCAGTAAAGAAAGAAGAAAAAATTAAGTCACACTGGTTTGTCATAAAAACTGACGGTGAAATGATACCGATAGACATCAAAGAAAATAAAATAACTGGAAAATTTGATTTCAAAAAAAATGAAAACCTTGAGAAATTCGCGATGTACGAAATGGCCAAAAGTCGAGCCGTTCATCAGATGCCACCACACGTAAAATTGATGAAAGAATTGGAAATAGCAGATTTCGAAGAAGGTAGTGATCCAGGCAATCTAAGGTTCTATCCAAAAGGACGTTTAATAAAATC
>CAZRNP010000051.1:0-7323 GCA_964601485.1 uncultured archaeon | reverse complement strand
GTATCCTAAGAATGCACGGCGGGAAGAATTTTTTATTAATTTCTCTTATAACTCTACTCGGTCCTTGGTAAGGAACTTTTTCTTCAAATATTCTATGTTTCTCCGACCAATCCATAGCTTCAACAACGAGTGAATTAGCCTCTTTCAACTCTAATTTTCTGTCCAAGAATTTATTCTCGACTTTAACTCTAGAAGGTTCCGCATCCTCTTTCTTCATCTTATCTATTCTAGAAGGTTCGATCGGTAAACTAACCAACAAACTCTTTTCATGCAAACTGTAAGGCAAACGGAACATGTGCCTAGAAGCAACGAGCATGGAATCTATCTGGACTACTTTCAAAGGATCTAAGCCATCCTTGTCAGTTATTTGTGTAATCGGTTTCTGTATTTTCTCAGCGATAGCCAAAGGATTATCTAAAGTTAAAATTTCTTCTTTCAACTGTTCTCTCACATAATCTTTCAAGTATTCTATTATACTCTGTGGTAATTCTGGATACAATATTCCTGCCTTCTTGAAGTTGACTTTCTCTGGAAACGCTTCAAACGGTATGCCTATATGAAAGGATTTTCCTCCTGTGTACTTGACAGAATAATTTTCCATTCCATGATCTTTTAACGCCTCTATCATCAGTTTAGTCGTCAACTTAGCGATCTCAAAATCAGGTGTATCCACATCTATTATAATATCCCATCCAATCCTTAAACTATCCAACTGTTGTTTTGTCATGCCTGACTCCAGAGACATGGGGTTGGACCATCTCTCGACAGAACCATGAAAAGAAATCATTCCTTCTTTAACCATCTCAAGTATATCGTTCGGATACATCAAGACATTGGGCCTTTTGCCGAAATTGCCGTTAGAGAATACTCCGACCACTTCCCTGTCTTTAGAAACTTCTAACAAGGCCTCTTGCACGTCTTTTCTCGAGTAGTAATTCCATGTTTTAGTGAAATCACTCATAAGTCTTATATTACAGTTAAAATAATTAATCATTTCTTAAGATAAGGAAAATTTAAATTCTTGTAAGGTTCTTAACTTAAGAGGTATACGAATGGGACAGATAAAAAACTTGGCTATCAAGAACACGGCAAGGGATTTGGTAGAGAAATATCCAGATAGATTCACGACTGATTATGATAAGAATAAGAAATTAATGGATGAAGTGGTTATAGCAGAGTCTAAAAAAATCAGGAACATGATCGCCGGTTACATCGTACACATAGTAAGGATAAAGGATAGGCCAAAAAGAGTTGAGTTTACTTTCCAGACCAAAGAGAAGGATACAAGGCGTATAAGACACGGCAGGGGCGGAAAGCGTTATTGAAAATGTTTTAATTCTTGTAAGGTAACTAATCATAGGGATAGCGATGAATTGATCGTTCCAGCTTGATTTAATGATAGCAGAGGTAGCTCATGAGCTATCCCCTAATTCTTAACATATCCTGTCTAGGAAGAGGTGTGATAAATATCCTGTAAGCATGAAGAAAAAATAGACGCTGAGGTTTAACAAGGGAAAACTGAATGTTATCCATAGTATAATCGTTATTATAAAGGATACTAAGACTGAAAACCAAAAACTGTGCGTGAACCCCCTGTGTTTTATCGGAAAAAACTTGAATATCATGTAGAAAGAGACAAAGCCGATAAACAAATAAACAATGTTATAGCTAGAGCTAAAAAACAAATAAAATGCAGTAATTGAAGCCGATAAAACTGCAAAAACATTCCTAACCTTCGATTTTGAAGAATCCACATCCGGGAATATCGCTAGAAACATGTTAAAAAACACTAAAAATGACAGTAAAAGATAATCAGTGATAAAACTGTAGTTTAAAAGAAATCTAACCCAAACGAATACAAACAACGAGTTAAAAATCAAATGTACTTTCCAAGAGGGCATAACTTCACTCGATGATTATCCTAGCATCAACTGCTACTGCCCTGTCTGGTAGAGCAAATATCGGGTTTATGTCCAGTTCTTTTATCTCTGGGTTTTCTTCGAGCATCTTAGAAGTCTTCAACAATATATCTACCAATGCCTTGAAATCGACTGGTTTTTGCCCCCTGTAGCCTTTTAGGATCTTGAAAGCCTTTATCTCTTTTATCATGTCTATCGCGTCTTCCTGTGTTATGGGTATGACACGAAAACTTATGTCCTCGAAAACTTCAACAAACACTCCGCCTAGGCCAAAAGCAATAGTTTGACCAAACGTATGGTCATATTTACCGCCAACTATAACCTCACGATCACTCGACAACATTTCTTGTATGAAGAATCCTTCTATAGTGGCTTTGGGTGCATTTTTTTCTACGTTTTTTATGATCTGATGATAAGCTTCAAACAGTTCTTTCTCGTTCCTTACGTTTAGAATCACTCCGCCAACTTCTGTTTTATGTATGATTTGATGGGAAAGAACCTTTAGAACGACTGGATAACCAGTCTTCTCAACGAACAATTTTGCTTGTTCTATTGACTTTATTACTTGACCTCTTACTATCGGAATGCCATAGTGAGTTAAGACTTCTCTTGACTCTAGTTCAGTCAAGTTGTTTCTTTTTTTCCTTCTAATCAATTCAAAGATTTCTTTAGGTTTCATTCAATTATTAACTTTAACGATTCAATAAATTATTTCTATCGTTTTTCTTTTACGTAAGCTGTAAATTTTTTATTTTTCAAACATACATCATGAATTCTCCATATGATGCTTGGATGAAATGTTCTTAGCTCTAAAAGTGGGAGTATCTGCTAAAGCATAAAAGTATTGGCTATCAGACTGATTTTTTTAGGTTCAATTCTGTCGATTCCTTAACCGTTATCCAAACATCAGTAGTAAATGTTCTACCGACACCTTTCATGTTCCTTAACTTGTCTATTACAAAATCCGCTAAATCTTTTATATTCTTTCCACGTACTTTTATCAAAAGGTCCCAATCGCCCGGGACGATATAAACATCAGAAACTTCTGGTAACATCGATATTTTCTTCGCAACTTCTCTTTGAGATAAAGGTTGCTCATAATCAGGGTTGAAATATTGTATTTTTGCGAATATAAAGGCGGTCATTTCATTATTTGTCTTTTCAGGGTCGATTATGGCTTTGTATCCTTTTATTACACCTTCCTTCTCCAACTTTTTCATTCTGTCATAGACAGTCGTTATAGACATGTTAAGTTTTCTAGCTAATTTTTTTAGACTCTGCCTGCAATCTTTTTGTAGTTCATCCAGTAATTCTATGTCTTTTTGATCCAGCTTCATAAAACCATCTTATTTAAATGTTTTATGTACGTCCAAAAAATTTTCGGATTATCGATTAATTATACATAAAAATTAATAAATCTTTCGGAATCTTGCTAAAAGTTTATTTAAAAACAAATAACCAGAATAACAAAAATCTGGGGAGGATGAACCTGGAGAGGTGTTCCATTCCAATCGCGTCCTCTTCCCCAGTTAACTTAAGGTGAAAAAAATGGATGGTACATGGAAACCACAGAGTAAAATGATAAAATACGTGATTTGTCCTTCTTGTAAACAGTTGATGAAGAGTGAAGAAATATTAAAGGGTAACCATGATTTATGCTGGAAGTGCTCTGAGATCTAGTTTTTAACTTTTGTTATTTCCCTATTGCATCACTGTAGCGATTAAGCTCTAGTTGAAACTATTTAAGTATATTAAAAGCATATTCTTGATATGTTTGAGAAAACAGCAATGGTTGTATTAGCTAACTTATTGCCCACTACAGAACAGATAGGTGGAATAACTTTAGGTTTATCGTTAGGTTTAGATCCTGCAACAGTTTTGATAGCTTCGTTGCTAGTTAATTGTTTCTTGTTTTTTCCGGTATATTTTGGGTTAAAATTATTTTATAATAAATTTCTAAGTAAAATAGGGTTATTTGAGAAATATCTTGATAGAGTTAGAAGTAAGGGAAAACCTTACATCGATAAATATGGGGTTTTTGGGTTAACTCTGTTTGTTGCTCTACCTACACCTTTAACTGGAACTTATACAGCTTCTATTCTTAGCTGGTTCTTAGATCTGGACTGGAAAAGGTCTTTTATTGCAATTGCCATAGGTTCTACTATCGGGGCATTAGTCATTTTTTTCGGTTATTTAGGTATTTTTAATATTTTGAAGATAATTTTTAAGTTTTGATTCGGGAAACTTATAAAAAATAAAAATAGCCCCGGTCGGAATTTCGCTCTTAGAGTTTCGAACCGACGTCTAGAGCTCCAGAGGCTCGTATCCTTAGTCTGATAATTTGACCACTAGACTACGGGGCTATATGGAATTGCTTGATATTTTATAAGACATTAGCAGTTGAAAAATAAATCTTTCTATAAGAGTTTAATTTTTTTTGATTTAACAAGAATACAGAAAATGACGAGTATGTATGCAAAAATCGAAAGGATCAAAGCAAAAGAGAAACCAACTGCGACTCCCATTACAGTCGCCAAAACTGAACCAAAAACTGAAGTTATTCCGTTTACCCCCAAAGCAACAGGTACATTTTTATCTTCATTTTTTAACAAACGTATACCTGAAGGGAAAGGAATTCCCATAAAAAATCCTAACGGGAACAAAAGTACAAAAGTTGAAAGAATTCTCTGCTCGAGTGTAAATGGTAGTAAAGATCTTATGACTTGATTGAGTTCTAATAAATAAACAACCGTGAAGAACACTACTGCTAAACTTGAAAAAATTATTAGTCCAGGGAGTTTTTTATCCTTGAAGAAACTACTGGATAAACTCCCAAGACACGTAGAGAGTAGTAAAGAAAACAAGATGACAGAGAATGAAAAAACAGGCCTTCCTAACAACAGAATAAACTTTTGTAACACTGGAATTTCCAGTAGCATAAAACCAATTCCTAAAAGCATGAAATAGAATAGATCAATTTTACCAATGTTTATTGGGTTTCCTTTTGTTATTTTTTTTGTTACTTTAACAGAAATAAGAAGAATTATGCTGAACAAAAATGGTATAGATAAGGTTTGTAAGAAGTTTAATGGGATACCGATTGGCTTATAATAAGCGAAATAGAATGGGTTATCGTCACGGACTGGGAATACGTTCACATCAAAATTTGATTCAAACTCCGACAAAGACATTTTATTCAACAAGAATTGGTTATAAGGTTCATTTATTTTATTGTAAGGTAAAATTACAGTATCCCATTTTCCATTAACGATTGATTTGATTTTACTTATTTCCTTTTGTTCGAATGGGGTTTTCTTGATTATGAACACCATTTGATTCCCGAGAAAGGGTTCTTTCTGGGTTATGTCAGTTTGGGAAATCACGAGTATGTGTTTGTCTATGTTTTCTTTTACGCCTAATTCTTCGAGTGCTGTTTTGGAGATCGTAAGGAGTCTGGGTATATCAACTTCATACCTAACAAAAGCCAGTATACCATCGTCTTTTAAATGGTTAAAATAATCTTCAAAGGCTTCAACCGTGTATAAATAATTCTCAGACATTACCAGTCCACCAGAGGCGATTGCGCTTGATGAATCTACAAACCCGAGTAGTATCATGTCGAATTTTTCACTAGAACGACTGACGTAATTTCTTCCTTCGTCGATGTTAACCTTAACTTTTGGGTTGTCATAAATGTTGCCTGCTCTTTCGCCATAACTCTTTACGTATTCAACTATCGTAGGGTTAATTTCAACTGCAGTAACATCTTTACTACCAGAAGCCAAGGCGAGAGAAACGTCTGTCCCACCACCGGAACCTATTATTAAAACTTTAGGTTCTGGTTTAACATGGAACGGTAAATACCTAAACCAATCTTTAGTATAATTTATCCCATTTTCATTCCAAGGAATGATATAAGTCCAAGCAAAGGTGTCGATGTAAATGTTTCCCAGAAAATAATCATAGCCTTCGACTAAATCTACCCTAGAGAAAGAATTCCATTTTGTCCTGACTATATGAAGGTTTTTATTCTGGTCCAAGTGTTGGTAAAGTGCTTTTGTAGGGCCTGGTGGTAGTGATATAAAGCTAGTTGAAAAATTCACAAAAAAAAGACAAAGTATTGATAGGATTAAAACACAGACTACTATAGTTTTTTTATTGTAGCCTAAAAAAAATAAAGAAGAAAAGAGCGGGATTAAAGAAGTGAACAGGACTAATGATTCGAGATTAATAAAATTCAATAGTATTGGTACACACAGTGCCCCTATAGAAGCACCTAATAAATCAGAAAAATAAAGTTTGCCCGAAAGTTTACCGTATAAGTCAAATATCAACGAGAGGCACATTCCTCCGAATAAAAAAGGAATTATAGAAAATATAAAAAATATAATCAAAGTTGAAAAATTTGCAGGAATTTTTATAACTATGACTAGGAAGAGAATGATCGAGGTTGAAAACAATATAGAAAATGTTGTAAGGAGTTCATACTTCTTTTTTAAAAAAATAAATACGTATGCACCAAGTCCCCAGCCCAATAAAGCTGAAGAAATTGCAACAAATGCAAAATGATACCATAGTAAAGCTGAAAAAATTCTTGTTAACAGAACTTCAAACATTAACCCAGTGAGGGAAATTAAAAAAACGCCAAAAAAAATAGAAAATTTAAGTTTCATAAGTAATTACAACCCATTTTATGGTCGAATATTTTTAAACTGGTTTATTTGTTTGTTTCCTTCATACCATTCTTAGTTATAGCAAAAGTAGTTTCACATGCATAAAGAGGCATTATCAACCCTCTCTGAACTAACATTTTTGTTATCATGTCTACTACTGTTCTAGGGTTTTCAGGGTTCACGTCGTTCTTTATTAATTCAACTAATTCGCTCTTTCTTGCTACCAAGACTTCTGACATTCTCTGCAGAATTTTCCTTGTCAATTTTTCTTGTTCCATCGAGTCACCAGCTTTTTTAATTTTATCTGGTTTAAAATCATGCAACTAATTCTTGTTTCAACTTTAAAGCTTTATCTGTTCCTAAAAGCTTTTCAACGATTCTAATAGCAAACTCCATCGCAGTTCCTGGTCCTTGAGATGTTATTATATTACCATCGATCACGACTGGTTTGTCCCTTGGGTATGCCAAGAGTTTTTCATTGCCTGGGTATATCGTTGCTCTCTTATTGTCGAGTAGGCCTTCTTTTGCAAGTATAGACGGTGCGCCACAGATCGCTCCGATCAGTTTATTTTGACTGTTAAATTTTTTAACCATTTCTATCAGTTGACCACTCCTCCCCAAGTTTATGTAACCTGGGTTACCTCCAGGAAGAATTATTGCATCATAGTCAGCTTGTTTAACTTCACTCAACCTTTTATCAACCATTACTCTGATACCATGTGCGCCGTTTA
>CAZRNP010000050.1:0-7624 GCA_964601485.1 uncultured archaeon | reverse complement strand
TCTCAATCTTTCTTCAGAGAAATCGCCAAAACAGCTGAAAGTACAAATTTAAACAGGAAAATCAGTTCTAGAATACTGTCTCTTGTGGACAAATTTAAGATTCATGAAATCACTGGTTTAGATGTTCAGAACATAGTAGAAGTCGTCACAGACTTGGTTGACATACATATCAAGAATGTTGTTAACAGACCAGCATTTATAAAAACAGGGAAGAGGGCATTATTTCTGCCTCAATGTTTAAGAAAAAATACACAAGGCTCATGTAAAGCGATGTTTAAACCTGAGATACCTTCACATTTCTGTAGTTCATGCTGTTTTGATTGTTCTGTCAATCAGGCAACACAAATGGGAAAAGAGAACGGTTACGACGTTTATATCGTTGATGGTGGCTCTTGCATCGCACGTATAATAGAACAGAATTCTTACGAAGCGGTAGTTGGAGTTGGGTGCCCACCAGAATTAAAATTAGCAGCTAATTATCTAGAAGAATTAAAAATACCAGGACAAGGTGTTCCTTTAACTAAAAATGGTTGTGTTTTTACAAAGTTTAATATTGAAAGTCTGCAAAAAATATTTTAAGATTTAACTATGTTTTCTTCAACGAACTTCAGTAGTTTATATCCAAACAGTACTGCAACAAAATATGTGGGCCATAACATTATCGGCCAGTCGTCAGGAATATAATGCCATAAATTCGTAGTAACAGCAAAAATTTCCATTATTGTTAGAACAAACAAACCGATAAAAGCCAAACAAATTTCTTTTTTAAATTCTTTTTTGTTTATCTGATTTTTTTTATGGATTGACAAAATTAACCAAGATATTAAAAACCCTAAAAATAAAGCATACCAACTTTGACTGAACTGAAAAATTATATTCATGCAAAAGAATATGTTTTTTAATTTAAGAATCTTTCAATATTCAAATAAATAGGGTGTTATCAATATGTTTTTTTGACTAAGAACAGTTGTGTTTTCATAAAATTCAAGACTTATCAAACTTGATTTCAATTTTTTTACCGTTAAATTCCATTTGGCCTGAGTACATTCCTCCTAATTTACCCATCTCGATTGTGTTAGCACCAACATCTTTCTTCAAAAGTTTAACAAATCTCTTTAAACTTTTTTCTGTTTCATCATCAGACTTTAACGTCAGTTTAATCCTATCTTCAACGACAAGTTTACAATTTTTCCTCATCTCTTGAATCTTTCTAGTCAATTCTCTGTATAGCCTATCCTCAAAAATCTCTTTATCTTCTGTCAAGTCTAACAAAATTTTATTTTTTTCAAACTCTGATTCAGTGAAATTACCTTTTGGTTCTTTAGTAACAACTTTAACTAATTTTACGTTGCACATGTCCATCAAAACACTGTTTAAACCTTCTACTGCAGATTTTATTTTTTTATCTTGAGTAACTACCAGCATTTGTTTCACAGGCCAACGTAGCTTCAAGTTTACCTTTTGTCTTGCAAAATTTGATATCTCAGAAATCTGTTTAACGACTTCCATCTCTTCTTCAAGTTTTTTGTTTATCATTTCTTTCTCTGTTTTTGGAAACTCATGCATGTGAACGGATTCTAAGCCTTTTTTAAATTTTTTTAAAACATTACAGTAAATATCTTCTGCTATGAATGGGCATATTGGTGCCAATAACTTCACAAGGGTTTCTGTTACTACAATGAGAGTATAGAACGCAGCATCTTTGTCTTTTCCCTCGTATAAAGGCCAAGTCCTGTCTCTTATGAGCTTAATGTACCAACGAGATAGGTCATTCAGTATAAAATTCATTATTTCTTGAACAGCTTTGTGGCCATTATAAGCCTTAAAATATTCAAGATAATTTTCCACCAGAGAATTCAATTTAGATAAAACCCATTTATCTTCTATTTTAAGGTTTTTGGGTTTTGAGAATTTCGTAACATAAGTGCTGATAAAGTTAAAAGTGTTCCTTACGATGTTGAATTGTTTGGCTACCTCTTTCACATCGTCTATGTTAAAGTAAAAATCGTCCCATGCTGGGCTCGATAATAAATAGAACCTCAAAACATCCCTGCCATATTCTTTGATCACATTCTGCGGCATTATTATGTTGCCTTTGGATTTTGACATTTTGATACCGTGTGCATCCAAAACAAAGCCATGGAAAACTATGTTCTTGAAAGGGGATCTGTCAAAAGTTATCACACTCGTTATCAACTCAGAATTCCACCATCCTCGAATCTGATCAGGCCCTTCCAAGTTTAGGTCAGCAGGCCACATTTCTTCCCACAATTTCTTATCCTGAGGATATCCAAGACTAGCCCATGAACAGACTCCAGAATCAAACCATACGTCCAAAACATCTAACACCCTAACCATCCGTCCTTTGCATTTTGAACATTTTAGGGTAATATCGTCAATGTATGGCCTATGAAAATCTTTTGGTACTTTTTCTAACTCGTCTCTTGAACCTATGACTTTTACTTCACTGCATTTTTCACAAACCCATATCGGCAATGGAATACCCCAGTAACGCTGACGAGAAATAGGCCAATCACTCAAGCTTTCTAACCAATTGTGAAACCTCTGTCCTGCCCATGATGGAAACCAGTTTACTTTTTTATTCTCATCTATCAGTTTATTCCTAATTTGTGTAACTTTGAAAAACCATTGAGGTAATGATATCAACAACAAAGGAGAATCACAACGCCAACAATGAGGATATTCATGTTTTATCTTTTCTTGATGTAACAACAGACCACGATCTTGTAATTCTTGTATGATCAAGCCGTCAGCATCTTTAACGTACATACCTGAAAATTTCCCGCAAATATCATCAAAAGTTCCGTTTAGGTTAACTGGCGATACAGCTGGTAAACCCGTTTCTAATCCAACTTTATAGTCTTCCTGTCCATGCCCAGGTGCTGTGTGAACTAACCCAGTTCCATCTTCCAGAGTTACAAACTGATCTGATAATACAACTCTATGGGCATTCTTTAATCCTTTTTGAAAAGTAAAAATGTCCGCAAAAGGATGAATGTATTCTAAACCTTCTAAATCACTTCCTTTCATTTTTTTTAGTATCGTGTAATTTTCTACACCGATTTTTTTCATCACAGCCTCTAAAAGTTGTTCTGCGATTATCAATACGTCATCGTTTATTTTTACTTTAACATAATCAGCATCAGGTTTAACCATGACACCAGTATTTGATGGTAAAGTCCAGGGTGTAGTAGTCCAAATCAACAAGTATTCTTTCTCTTTGTTTTTCAATTGAAATTTCACGTAGATAGACGGATCAATAACTTCTTTATATTCAATTTCATTATAAGCAACAGCAGTCTCACATCGTGGACAGGCATGAACCGGGTAAAGTCCCTTGTAGAGCAACCCTTTCTCGAACGCCCTTTTAAAAGTAAACCATGCCCCTTCGATATAGCCATTTGTCAAAGTCAGATAAGGATTATTCCAGTCCATCCACACGCCAAGGTTGTTGAACTCGTTACTCATTACCACTATAAATTTTGTTGAGAATTTTCTACATTCTTCTATGAACTTATCTATACCGAATTTCTCGATGTCGGATTTTGACTTGAAATTTAACATCTGTTCGACTTTATTTTCTATCGGCAACCCATGCGTATCATAACCAGGCTGATCCCAGACTTTGAAACCTGACATCCTGAAGAAACGAATGTAGGAATCTTTTAGGATTTTATTCAAGGCCGTACCCATATGAATCGAGCCTGTTGCATATGGTGGCCCGTCTAAGAAATAAAATATCTTTTTTTTCTTCAATTTTCTGATCTTTTCTGGTATTCTATTGACTCCCCAAAACTTCAGTATTTGTTCTTCAGCTTTTTTCTGGTCTTCTAGTATTGCCACTGATCACACCACAATATTTTATAATTTTGTGAATTTGTAGAGATAAAAGTAAATAAATATCTAGAATGAGATAATCCGACTTACACCCACGCTACTCACTCTAAAATCATTGGGACATGAGATATTTAAACATTTATTAAAACAAGAATAATTTGTGAAAGTAATTCGAGTCATTGCTTCAGAAATATGGACCAACTCCTACTTACTGTTAACGAAGAAGCCCGTAATAATAGACCCTTCTGAGGAAGCCGATGTTGTTTTAAACAACCTAAAAAATCACATTAAGGCTGAAAGTTTAGAGTACATAATATTGACACATTATCACGATGACCATACCTTAGCCACACCAATAATCAAGAAAAAGACTGGTGCTAAAATATTGATTCATGAGTCGGATGTTGGTTTTCTCGATTTCAAACCTGATAGAACATTAAAAGGAGATGAAATCTTGGATTTAGGAGATTGTAAATTGAAAGTTATACATACGCCAGGTCACACTCCAGGAAGCATTTGCTTGTACGAAGAAAAATCTAAGAGTCTATTTTCTGGAGATACCGTCTTCCCTGATGGTGGCGTTGGTAGGACTGACTTACCTGGTGGGGATACTCAACAGTTGATAAAATCTATAAAAAATCTTTGTAAGTTAGATGTTAAAACATTGTATCCAGGACATGGAGAAGTTACTGATGAGAATGTGAATGAACAAATAAAGAAATCTTTAGAGTTTATTCAATATTTTTGATTAAGAACTCAAACTTATTTATATACTATCAAAAACTATGTTAAAGGATAATATGGAATGGAAATACCCTGTTACAAAATATGTCTACAGAAAATTCTCTAAGCCAACAGCACGGTTATTCTATAAACTTAATTTCGAACCAAACCATGTCACTATTCTGTCTTTCATTTTAGGTATAATTTCAGCATTCGTTTTGTCTCAAAGTATGTTTATTATCGGTTTAATCATTCTTTTTGCATCTGAAGTTTTGGACTGTGCAGACGGGGATCTGGCAAGAATAAAGAAAAGAGTTAGTAAAAAAGGAGAATTAATGGATTCTTTCCTGGACAGGATAGTTGAAGTTTCCTTGTTCTATGGTTTAATCCTAACCAATCCAAGTCAGTTAATGCTAATCGGTTCATTGGCATTAGTCTGGTCACTCTTAGTGTCATATGCACGAAGTAAAGCAGAAGTCATCGGTGTTTCTTGTGATATTGGAGTTGCTTCAAGGGATGTGAGAATGCTCGTTCTTATGATATCCATTTTACTGGCTCCATTCTACCCAGGAGCTGTCTATTTGGGATTCTTCTTGATTGCAATATTAAGCATTATAACAGTCGTTCAAAGGTTCTGGTACACTTACTCTAAAGTTAAAAATGTTAAGAAAAAATAGGAAATTTTACTGTATCAATAATATTTATAAGCTTTAACCTAAAGAATAAAATATGGTAAAAGAAAAGAAATATGCATTAACTTTTGACGACGTGTCGATAGTTCCTGGTCATTCTACTGTTCTTCCTGGAGAAGTGGATGTCAGCACGAGGTTGACAAAATCTATCAACTTAAAAATTCCTATAATAAGCGCTGCGATGGACACTGTTACTGAGGAGAGAATGGCCATAGCGATGGCCCAACATGGCGGTATAGGCATAATCCATCAATACTTACCCCCTGAAAAACAGGCCGAACAAGTAAGAAGGGTTAAAAGGTTTGAGAGCTGGATAGTCGAGAACCCTACTACTATCATGCCGGATGAAACTGTTGGAACTGTTAAAAGAGTAATGAAAGAGAATAAAGTCTCTGGTATTCCTGTCGTTAAAAGAAATAAATTAATCGGGATAATAACTAAAAGAGACATACGTTTTGTCGATAATGATAACTTAAAAGTTAAAGACCTGATGACGAGGAAGCTTGTGACAGTGTCTAAGGATATCACAAGAGATGACGCAAAAAAAATATTCCAGAAGAAAAAAATTGAGAAACTTCTTGTCACGGATAAAGACGGTATTTTAAGGGGGTTAATAACGGTTAAGGATATACTAAAAAAAGAGATGCATCCTGATGCTACACGAGATTCTAACGGTAGGTTGATGGTCGGTGCTGCTGTTGGGGTAGAAGACTTGAAAAGAGTTGATCTGCTCTATAAAGAGGATGTTGACGTCATAGTCATCGATTCTGCTCATGGCCATTCCCAAAAAGTCTTGGATACAGTCAAAGTAATAAAAAAGAATTTTGATATCGATGTGATTGGAGGAAACGTGGTTACAGCCAAAGCCACGGAAGATTTGATAACTGCTGGTGTTGATGCTGTGAAGGTCGGGATAGGTGCTGGTTCTATCTGTACAACAAGAGTCGTTACAGGCGTAGGCGTCCCGCAAATAGCAGCAGTAGAAGTTTGTAACGACGTTGCAGATAAGTACGGCGTTCCAATCATATCAGACGGCGGTATACAGCAGTATGGTGACTTAGCAAAAGCTATAGCTGCTGGAGCATCTTCAGTTATGATAGGCGGCTTGTTAGCTGGGACAGAAGAAGCTCCTGGCAAGAAAGTAGTGTTAAAGGGTAGGTTGTACAAAGAATACAGGGGTATGGGTTCAGAAGGTGCCCTGGAAAAAAGATATGGCCCAGGACGTTACTTTAGAGAAAGTAAAGGTAAAAGTGTGCCAGAAGGGGTTGAAGGAATAGTTGATTTTGTAGGCCCAGTAGCAGAAGTTTTACACAACATGGTAGGCGGGTTGAGGCATGCAATGGGTTATACTGGCATCAAAACTCTTGAAGAATTCAGGAAGAAGGCTGTACTGATAGAAGTTAGCGCCAGTAGCCAAAGAGAAGCCCATCCGAGCGTGCGAATAACAAAAGAGCCTGGAAATTATAGGTCGGTTTCTTTTTAAAATTTTCAATAAATTTGTTAAATTTTCATATTAAAGTAAAGAATTTATACTTATTCATGTAATTTTTACACATGACGAAATTGGATGAAACCAAGACAAAAATATTCGCCATAGAAATCCTAAAACTGTTCAAACAAGAGTATTCTTACAACCAGTTATCAAAATTTATAGACCTGCCGATTCCAGTCTTGAGTAGGTACATAAACGGACACGTCCTCCCTAACGTCAAAAGGGCTAAGAGCATCATAGAGATGTTTGAGAAAAAATATTTAATCGACATCTTGATGAGAAAGATCAAATCAGATGAAAGCGGTACCTATGATCATTCAGAAATCCTATCCAATGCTAATTTACTGGAAAAAGTCGCTAAGATCGTGTTCCAAGACTTCAACTTTGCAAAAGTAAACAAAATTCTATCCGTAGAATCTGACGGCATCCCCCTAGCCATAGAAATAGGCAAGGAATTCGGTGTCAACACGATAATAGCAAAAAGGAACAAAGAAATGGGTGTAAAAGATTTCATAGAGGTCAAAAGATTCTATCTCACTGGGACTTACGGTTACCTTTACATCCCAAAGAATTCGATAAAAAAAGGTGAGTTCATACTGTTGATCGACGATGTCATCAGGACGGGGTCTACGATAGAGGCATTGATAGAAATATGTAAAAAAATCGGTGCAAACGTTGCTGGCGTGTTCGCTATAATCTCTATTGGAGATTCGATAAAAAAATTGAAGAAAAAACTCACATGTCCAGTAAAAACACTGATAGAATTCGATTAACACGACGCTGTTCATTTAACATGAATACGTCAATAAAACATTATTTAAATATAAGGACATTATTTAAATGGTAAAAAAATGAAGAA
>CAZRNP010000049.1:0-8536 GCA_964601485.1 uncultured archaeon | reverse complement strand
GTTGCCGCAACTTTAAGCCTAGCAGGGATAGGTCCTAAAAGAACAAAAGTACAAATAATAGCTGACCCAAACATTACATCTAACGTCCATGAAATCATCGCAGAAGGTAAATTTGGTGTGTTTAAGACAAAAGTTGAAAACGTTCCGAGTCCAGATAATCCTAAGACAAGTTATCTGGCTGCTCTATCTGCGGTTGCTACGTTAAAAAAAATTACTGAATCGATCCAAGTGGGGACATGATATGTTTGAAGATTACCTAGATTTTGATACTGAACCTTTCAAAGAAAAAATAAAAAAGAAAGTTTACGAAATGTACGAGGATGATTTAGGTAATGGTGATATCACAACAGAAGCTGCCATAAAACCGATGAAAATCAAAGCGATAATAAAATCAAACGATGATGGAATAATTGCCGGTATTTTTGAGGCACGTTCTCTTTTTGAGAAGTTAGGGATCAAAGTAAAAGAGTTTGTAAAAGAAGGAAATAAAATCAAGAAAGGAGACGTAATCTTAGAAGTAGAAGGAGATGCAAGAAAAATAATGCAATCTGAAAGAACTGCCTTGAATTTTTTGATAAGACTAAGTGGAATAGCTACATTGACTAATAAAATGGTCAAATCGACAAAAACAAAATTGGCAGCAACCAGGAAGACTTGCTTTTCTTTCAGTGACAAACGTGCCGTTAAACTCGGTGGCGGTTATACTCATCGTCTAGGTTTGTTTGACATGTACTTGATAAAAGGAAACCATATCGACATCGTTTGTAAAGAATTGAAATGCTCACGTATTGAAGCAATAAAAGAATGTTTAAAAAGAGTGAAAGAAAGGGAAGGTGGGAAAAGAATTGAAATAGAAGTTGAAACTGCTGATGAGGCACTGGCTGCAGCAGAAGAAAAACCCGATATAATAATGTTGGATTGGGTTAAGGTTCCTGACGTGAAAAAATTAGTAAAGTTATTGAAGGAAGATGGGATTTGTATAGAAGCATCTGGCGGTGTAACGCCAAATAATATAAAAGATTTCGGAGAGACTGATGTTGATTTTGTTTCATCCGGTTACATTACATATTCGTGTAAAGGTTTGGATATGAACCTAGAAATTGTAAAATAAATTATTTTTTTATTTTATAGATTTTCCCAAATTTCTTTAAAGCAATTGACTTTGTGGATTCTCATTAACCAACACCCACCTCTGCAAGCATTAAAATAATCACATTTTTCACAGTCTTCAGGTAGTCCTAGTTTTCTAAATCTTGTAAATTCATTTTCCCAAATTTCTTTAAAATTTCTATCTTTTATGTTTCCTTCGTCAAATCTTTTTTCGAATGATGGGCAGCCTTGTATCCCTCCGTCAGCCATTATGGTACATGTATTCCAGCCGCAGCCACAGAAAAAGGGAGAATTTCTTACCTTTTTATCCCATTTACCTAGATACCCTGCACCTTCACATATTTCAATGTTGAAAAGTTTTCGATTTTCAGCGATGAATTTAATTACATTTTCCATTTGGTCCTTAGTCAAAAATAACCATTTGAATTTTTTTGCTCGACCTTCAGGTATTATTAGATTAATTCTCCAATGTTTAGCCCCAGAATTAAAAACTGTGTCTTTGAATTCTTCCAGTTGATTGATATTTTTTTGATTAATTGATGTAGAAATACTCCTTATTGGTACGTTTAATTCTTCGAAAATTTTCATAGATTCTAAAGCTTTGTTAAAACAATTCTTTCCTCTGAAATCGTTGTGAAAATCTTTCAGACCATCAATACTTACCATGATAGAAAATAGATCTAATTTACCCAAGTCTTTCATGAATTTTTTAACCAAAATACCGTTTGTTACAAGTCCTGTTTTTATCCCATAATCTTTTGCAAGGTTTAATAGATGAAAAATATCTTTTCTAACTAATGGTTCCCCACCAGTAACAGAGAACAAATTTACTCCCATTTCGCCCATTTCTTTTATTACTTCTTCCATCTTTTTAGTCTTCAATTCATTTTTTAGTTGTTTTCCCGCGTTGGTGCCACAATGTTTACAACAAAGATTACATTTATGAGTTGAAACCCATTGAACGTAGTAAGGAGCCTTTGTAATTCCAATTTTTTGTCTTAAAGAATAAACAGATTGCCAAATAGTTCCATAATTCTTAAAATAGATATTTTTTAAAATTTTAATCACTTATCTAATATGGTGGCGGGGCGTATTTGAGAGTTGGTGGTGGACCATACTTTATTTGCACTGTAGCTGCCATCCAAAATAAAAAAATTAATATGAGGATTATTATTCCTACTAAAATTAATGCTATCTTTTTCAGTTTTGAACTTTTTTTAGAGGTAGTTTCCAATTGTATTACCTTACCTAGAGTAAACACCATATAGTGGTACGGGTGATGGCATGTATTTCTGTGTTAAATATAAAACGAGAAAATAAATGATAATAAATAAAATAATTATCCCTGATATAATAAATAAAATTAATTTCTTTTTATCAGAAGTTATATGCTTCAAGTCCATAAATTAAATATTATTTTCTCTATATAAATTGTTTTTAATTTAAATTGAAGAAGTATATCAATTAAATAATTCATAAATTTGGTTTTAGAATGAACCTTAACTTAATTTCAAAAATAAATGAATTGAAAAAAGAAAAAAATGCAGTTATACTTGTTCACAATTATCAACGACCAGAGATATACAGAGTGGCGGATTTTATCGGTGACTCCTTGGAGTTAAGTAAAGAAGCTGTCAAGACTGATGCTGATATAATCGTCTTCTGTGGTGTGGATTTCATGGCAGAGTCTGCAAAGATACTCAATCCAGATAAAAAAGTACTAATCCCCGTAAAGGGGGCGGAATGCCCGATGGCCGGGATGGTTAACAGGAAGGAATTGTTGGAGTTGAAAAAACAGTATCCTGGTGCTGCTGTTGTATCTTATGTCAATACTTCTGCTGAAACTAAAGCTGAATCAGATATTTGCTGCACTTCTACTAACTGTATTGATGTTGTTAATTCTTTACCGGAAAATGAGATAATTTTTGTTCCAGATGAGAACTTGGCTAATTACGTACAAACAAAAACCGACAAAAAGATAATACCATGGAAAGGATTCTGTTATGTACACTCGAAAATTACTGTTGATCAAGTGAAAGAGGCAAAAAACCTACATCCTGATGCAAGAGTGCTCGTTCATCCTGAATGTCGTATGGATGTGATCAAACTAGCTGATTATGTTTGTAGCACGAGTCAAATGCTCTATCGTGCAAAAGAGGACGAAGCAGAAGAATTTATTATCATCACTGAACATGGTTTGGTTGAAAGGTTAAAAATAGAAATACCCGAGAAGAAATTCTATTCGATTGTCGCGACATGCGTCCAACAAAAAAAGAATACTCTACCTGCAGTTTTAAGATCCCTGCAGAAAGAAATCTACCCAATAAACATAGACGAGGATATAATTAGAAAAGCTAGGAAAGCTTTAGACAGGATGTTAGAAGTTTCTAAAAAGTCTGGTTGAATCAAACTTTTATATTTCTGTTAATCAAATAGAAAGATGTGATATTATGGGGAAAATCAAAGTAGGTGTTGTAGGAATCGGTAACTGTTTATCTGGTTTAATCCAAGGAATAGAATTCTACAAGAAAAATAAGAAAGAAAGAATCGGCCTCATGCATGAAAAGATAGGCAAATACGGTATAGAAGATATTGATTTTGTTTCTGCTTTTGATATCGGTGAGAATAAAGTCGGTATACCACTATCAGAAGCCATTTATGCAGAGCCAAACGAGGTCGATTGGGTTAAGAGTGTTTCTGGTGTTAATCACATCGTCGTTAAAGAAAGCCCTATCCTAGACGGCGTCGGCGTTTATGTTGTTAATAAGATCAAACCAATCAAACAAACAAAATCTATTAAACAAGTAGAGAAAGAATCTATAGCAGAAATAGAAAGAACTGGGACAAAAATATTGATGAACTTTTTACCCGTAGGGAGTCAAAAAGCAACTGAGTTCTGGGCTGATATCGCGTTGAAGACTAACTGTGGATTTATCAACTGTATGCCTGTTTTCATCGCTTCTGATAAAAAATGGGCTAAGAAGTTTGAAGAAAAGAAGATACCTGTTATCGGAGATGATATTAAATCCCAAGTCGGTTCGACGATCGTTCACAGAGTGTTGACTAAACTTTGCATGGACAGGGGAACTACAATAGACAAGACTTACCAGATTAATGTTGGAGGAAACACGGATTTTTTGAATATGTTAGAAAGAGATAGGTTAGAAAGTAAGAAAATATCCAAGACTGAAGCGGTTCAAAGCCAGTTATCGAAAAGACTTGATGATAAAAAAATATACGTGGGACCGAGTGATTTCATTCCTTTCTTGAGTAATAGGAAGTTAGCGTTCATAAGGATTGAAGGCAGAATGTTCGCTGAAGTTCCGTTCAACATGGAATTGAGGTTGGACGTGGATGATAAAGCAAATTCTGGTGGGACGAGTATAGAAGCGATAAGGTTGATGCAAATAGCTTTGGATAGAGGAATATGTGGCCCATTAATCTACCCTTCTGCCTACTTGATGAAACATCCGCCTCAGCAATTTAGCGATGATGAGGCTAGAAAGAAATTGGATGAATGGATTTCAAATCTAAAATAGAGTTCTTTAAAAAGTAGTACTATATTTAATGATTACTCCCTTTTTGCCTTTTTCATAAAGTGTAGTACGAGCTTTCTGTCTAAGTTGACCACAAATGTAAGATAGAATAATGAATAAATTGTTAGGATTATATGTTGTTAAATCTATTCCATGACTTTCTTTTAAGTAACCCGTAACAGTACTCAGTTCTCCTGTTAATGTTTCTTTTGAAGATAAATGAAGTAACCATTTTACATATTCTTTTGATCCTTGTTTTTTTGCTTGTTCCTGGGTTTTTTCGGCATAAATTGCTGGATCATTAACTTGCAAATCTTCCATTATTTTCTTTAGATTTTCACTACCAATTTTTTCTGGTACATTCTCTATCTTTTGTTCTTCTACCTTTGATTCTCGCTTAGAGAAGCTCATTTAAATCAAAAGAAATACGGACATTAAAGGATTTAAGTCTTTTGTTTCTTTCTAGAAAAAAATTAAATTATCATACTTTCTTCAGAAAAAAGACTATCAGAAATAATCAAACCACATTTTACGCAGACCAACCCGTCTGAGTTTAACTGTAACTTTTTACATCCACATTCTGGACACTTTTTTGGGTTCTCCATGATTTTAACGATGACAGTTAATTATTTAAACCTTTTCTAACACCCAAAAATTTTAATAATTAATAGATTTCTAACAAGCTAATTTATTTAATTCAATTCACAAATACTAAAAAGTGAACAAATGAAAATAAAGAAATTGATCGCTGATACTTCTATAATAATCGATGGCAAGATATCGGAAATGATTGAAAAGGATAATTTTGAAGGTTTGGAAGAGATTATAATTCCTATCGTTGTTTTAGATGAATTACAAGCTCAGGCTTCTCGTGGTAAAGAACCAGGTTTTGTCGGCTTAGACGAATTGAAAAAAATAAGAAAATTATGCGAAGAAAAAAAGATCGACTTAAGATTCACCGGTGACAGGCCAAGTTTAGATGATATTAGATTAGCCAGGGGTGGAAGACTCGACGCAATAATCAGGGATGTGGCAAAGAGTGAGAACGGGACTTTAGTCACAGCTGATTATGTTCAAGGTTTAGTCGCAGAGGTAGAAGGTGTGAAAGTCGAGTACATACGACAAGAGATAAAGACAGAAGGTTTGACTTTTGAGAAATACTTCACTCCTGATACGATGAGTGTTCATCTGAAAGAAAAAGTCATTCCAATGGCGAAAAGAGGAAAGCCAGGAGAATTTAAACTACAGAAAATTGCAGAAGAAGTTTTGACAAGAGATGAAATCCAGAAAATGATCTATGAAATAATTGAAGCTGCGAGAAAATCCGAGGACAGTTTCATCGAGGCTGAAAGGGGAGGCGGTGTCATAGTCCAGTTGAACAATTATAGGATTGCGATAGCAAAACCACCTTTCTCAGACGGTTTTGAGATAACGATCGTCAGACCTATAGTCAAGCTCGTTCTAGACGATTATAAAATGTCAGAAAAACTCATCAAGAGGTTGAAAGAAAAAGCTGAAGGAGTTATAGTCGCTGGTCCACCCGGTTCAGGAAAAACAACTTTTGCCACATCACTCGCGGAATTCTACTTTAACCAAGGAAAGATTGTCAAGACATTAGAATGTCCAAGAGATTTACAAGTCGGTCCTGAGATCACTCAATACGGTCCTTTGGCTGGAGATTTCGCTAAGACAGCTAACATTCTACTCCTAGTCAGGCCAGATTACACGATATTCGATGAAGTTAGACAAACAGACCATTTCAAAATATTCGCTGACATGAGGTTGTCTGGTGTAGGGATGGTAGGCGTCATTCATGCTTCTGAGGCTATTGATGCCGTACAAAGATTCATCGGTAAGATTGAATTAGGAATGATACCACACGTCATCGATACTGTGATATTCATCAAAGATGGAGAAATAAAGAAAATTTATGACTTGAGTCTAACAGTGAAAGTTCCAACTGGAATGACCGAAGCTGATTTAACTCGTCCTGTCGTGGAAGTTAGGGATTTTGAGACTGAAAAATTGTGTTATGAAATCTACACTTATGGGGAAGAGAATGTTGTTATTCCAATCAAAGAAAAAGAATCTGAGACTGCCCTCAGACAGTTGGCTAAAGAAAGAGTGAAACAAACCATCGACAAGTACGATCCTGATGCTGAGATATGTTTCATTTCTGATAATAGAGTGAAAGTTATTGTCGATAATGATGTCATCGCTAGATTAATCGGTAAGAACGGGACGAACATCACAGAGATAGAGAAGAAACTCGGAATACACATAGACGTAGAACCGAAAGTACCAAGCACAGGGAATGAAGTCGGTTTCGATATTTCAGAAATCGGCAATTCTTTAGTGTTTCGATTTGAACCAAGGATGAAAGGAAAGAAAGTCGATATTTACGTTGATTCTGATTACTTACTATCTGCAACAGTCGGGAAGAAGGATGATGTAAAGGTTAGCAAGTCTTCTGGAATCGGAAAAGAAATTTTGAAAGGAATGATTGGAAAGAAAATAATTAGAGTGTTGAATGTTTGAAATTCTTTAATTTTATATCCCTTGACATCCTAACTCTTAAGATTAATTTATAAAAGTAAATTATAATTTATGGAAATCATCGTCGAAGAGAATTTCTACAAGAAAGTCAAGAAAATGCCTAAAAATGTTCAAAAAAGAGCACTTGATGTCCTTAAACTGCTTGAAAATTTCCCTTTTATAAGGCTAGACATAAAAAAACTTAAAGACAAAGAAAGGTGTTTTAGAGTAAGAATAGGACTGTACCGAATACTTTTTATATTAGTGGACAATAAGATTTATGTGTCAGATATAGATATAAGGAGTAAAGTAGAATATTAAGATGATAATATGGAACAAAAATTGACTCATGAGGTAGAAGAAATCAAACACAGGTTGATCATATTGGAAAGAATAGTGACTAGTCTGATTGAAATAGAGGAAGTTTCACCAAAGAATTTGACCAAAGAAGAAAGGAGACATTTAGAAAGAACTTTAAGTTGCATAAGAGAAGGAAGAAATGATAAGTTCATGAGTTTAGATGAATTTGAAAGAAAGTTGAACTTAAAATAACCTCACGACGCTCGAACCCTCCAAAAATTTACTCTTCGCTTTTTATACTTCGTTAAAAGAAGTAACAAAATATTCTAACTAAACTTTTTTTTCTTCTTTAGTTTCTTTCGGTTTTTCCTCAGTCTTTTGTTCTTTAGGTTTCTCTTTTTTCTTCTCTTTTTTCAACTCTTCAGGAAATACCACACCCAGCATCTCGGCCTTAATGATTTTTTTCTTCTCTTCTCCTTCTCCCTCTTCTGTCTTTATCGCTTTAATCCTTATCTTACATGGTGGGTTTTGGTTTCCTCCTTTCCATATCTCTTCTGTTATGGACTGACCAATCTTTATTTCATCGCCTTTCATATGTCTCTTCAAGAAATTCCTTACGACAGCCACGCTTTTTTTACTCTTTTCCCATTTTGGAGCATTTGCTATGGATTTCCTTATGTTTATCGTGAATATCTTTTCTTCCATCGGTTTCACTCTTTAGTCAATATCATACTCAAGGTTTTTATACTTTCCGAAATTCTATTATTCCAATAAAAGTCGATTCATTTAATCAAAAGATGATTTATTAGAACGAAAAGATTCTGATTATAAATTGGTTTAACTTGTCTGTATATCTCTAGGTTTACGCTTGAAAATTTTTGGAATTTTTGTGAAGCCGTTCTTCATCCATCTTAACATCGATATAGGATGAAGCCTTTGTCTCATCAAAGAAGACCTGTCCTCATCCTTACGTTTTATGTCGGCCCTCATCTTAAGGATTTTCCCTTGTTTTTCAATCATTATCGACGTGAATGTTTGCTCGTCTATCTTCCTCA
>CAZRNP010000048.1:0-8828 GCA_964601485.1 uncultured archaeon | reverse complement strand
ACTTTGGCAATTATTAAAAAAAGTTTATCTGGAAAATAAAATACAGACACCAATAAAAACTGAAGATTCAACAATAGAACCTCCAAAAATAAAAGAAATTAAATTTTATAACGAGAGAATAACCGAAGACTATGATCAAAAAGATTTCATACGTAAAGTCATGGGACTTTTTGATGATCAAAAAACATTATTCTTTCTTGGTTTTGGTCCACCTGGTTCTGGAAAAACTGAAGTTATAACTGAAATTGTTAGGCAATGCATTGATTTGAATAAACGAGTACTTGTCACATCTTTTACGAATGTTGCTGTAGATAATGTCATGGAGAAATTATTAGACTTAAATTTAGAAGAAAAAATTCTCAGAGTTGTTTCTGAAGGAAAGATAAAAGTTTCAAAGGTAGATAAAATATCTATTCAGAAAAAACTTCTCAAAGATCCAAAAAATGTTCCTACCAATATTATAAACGAACACTTAGTGATCGGTTCAACACTCGATAAACTTGGGACAAAATATTTTGAAAATACAGAAAAATTTGATCTCGTTATTGTTGATGAAGCTTCTATGGCTGAAACAACAAAATTGTTGTTAGGAATTAAAAAAGGTAGTAAATTCTTACTTATCGGAGACCCTAAACAATTGACACCTTTCTGTGATGAAAAAGACATAAATCAAATAGTAAAAGATTTTATCGAAAAACCATTCTTTGTGAGATTGATAGAGAATCTAGAAGATAAAAACAATGATTACCATTTGATGTTTAAAAAAAATTATAGGAGTCATCCAGATATTTTAAAATTTTCTAACAAATATGTGTACAATAATAAACTAGAATCAAAGGTTAAACCTGAAATATTGGATAAATACGTGAATTTTTCAACTGGAATTAAAGATTGTGATTCTTTTTTTAAAGATATTATAGACCCTAAAAAAGCGGTCATTTGGATTGACACAAAAAATTTGAAAGGAAATTGGGTCAACTGGGTAAAAAATTCAGCATTTAATATATTTCATGCATCAATTATAGCCGAAATTCTTAATCTCTTTTATAAAAATCTTTCAAGTCATGAAGATTTCAAAAATTCCTACAGAAGTCAAATAGGTATTATTACTCCATTCAATGCTCAACACAATCTTTTAAAAAATTTCTTATTTGAAAATCCTGACATTGACCCAAAAATCAGAAAAATGGATAAACCGTTCGAAAAAATATTAAGGATCCCTCAAACTTTTCAATGGATGGATGATATAGAAATAGGTACGATAAACAAATATCAAGGCAGACAAAAAGATATAATAATTTTTGACTTAACAGTAAACAGTCCTCATGTTTCAATTGAGGATCTGAATAAATTGAATGTCACTTTAACAAGGCCTAGAAACAAAATAATAATAATCGGTTCTTCAAACATTAACAGCAGATGGATTAATGAATTAAAGAGTTATGTAAATTTTGTTTCAATTCCTACATCAAACATGCAAAGTATTTATGAAAGGATTGATAAGTTGAGAAAAATTTCTGATGGAATGAATAATTTAGATAACATCAAGACGAGAATATCAAAAATCCAGAAAGAATCAGAAAAACAAGTTTTAATAGATTGGATCAAGAACTTACATCCTGATATTGAAATCGATTATATCTCTGAAAGGATTGATAGGATTCTGAAAACAATAAGCCTAAAATACTATAACATTAGTCCCGATAGATTAGATTTTGAAAAGGAAATAAAACTCATCGAAGAGTATTCTAAAGAAGGAATAGCTATTGAAAGGCAAATAGACAAACAAATAGAAAAAGATTTTGGGGATTTAAATCAGATAAAAGATGTTTCAAAATTAAGAAAAATCAGGAATTTTCTTGTAAAAAAGAAAAATACGTATAAAAAGAAAAATTTTTATGTACGTGAGGAAATTGAAAAGAAAATAGAAAAAATTGATTTTAATATAAAAAATCTTGAAAGTCATAAAGGGTTAAAAAAAATTAAAGACCTATGTAGAAGTTTATTTAAATGATTGTTACTGAATGAATTTTTATATTTATTTTTACCAGAAAGAATAGTTTAACTTCTTTTGTTGAACAAATAAGTCCCAATCAATAATGTTGCACAAGTAAAACCTAAAACAGCAATAAAACTCAAAACAACGTTTACACTCGAAACTCCTATCATTATATACCTTGTCAGTTCAACATCGTAAGTTATAGGATCTATGTATGTTATCACTTTCAACCAATCAGGTAGGTTGTTAATAGGGAACAATGCTCCTGATAAGAAAAACATCGGCATTATTACAAAATTCATTATCACACCGAACCCTTCCATACTCTCAAGTACGGAAGCTATTGCAACTCCAATACCAACTACGCCTAGAGCAATCAACATCATGATTGGTAACAGGATAAGAAATGTAACTAAATCAACCTTAGCTCCCAGTAAAAGTGATATCAACAAGACTATGATACCTTGGATTACTGCAGTCGTTGCTCCACCAAAACATTTACCAGCGACAATCGATAACCTTGAAACAGGTGCGACTAACATCTCTTTCATGAAACCAACTTCTCTATCCCAAATAACAGAAATTCCAGAGAACATGGAAGTGAACATGATTGCCATAACAATAATACCAGGTGTGATAAATTGTTGATAATTTAATCCAGCAACAGGTATAGACATCCTCATGCTACTACCAAATATTAGCAACCAGAATATAGGTTGAGCTATGGAACTGATGATTCTTTCTTTTGCTCTGACATATCTTATCATTTCTCTTAACCAAACTGTGTAAACTGCTTCTAATTCGTGATTCATATCAATGACCCATCATCCTACCTTTCAATTGCTCTTTAAAATTTGTTGTCTCTTCTCTGATTTCTTTACCTGTCATATTCAAGAAAACATCGTTCAAAGTCGGTCTTCGAACATTTATCTCTAATACATCAATATTATTCCTTTTTGCGATTTCTAATATTCTTTTGATTTCTTTACCAGCATTCTTAACCGATAAGAACAGCTGCCCATTAAAAGCTTTGGAATTCTTGAAAATTTTTATTCCTTTTTTCATATCTTCATCTTTCAAATCCAGGATTATTGTATCGCCACCAAGGCTATCTTTTAAATTTTTCGATGTGTCTAATGCTATTATCTTACCATGATCCATTATTGCTATCCTGTCGCATAGTTCATCTGCTTCTTCCATGTAGTGTGTTGTTAACATTATGGTTATTGCTTTTTCTTTCTTCAACTTCAATATATAATCCCAAATATGTTTTCTTGTTTGTGGATCCAAACCAAGAGTAGGCTCATCTAAGAACAAAACTCTTGGATGATGTATTAAACCTCTGGCCAATTCTAATCTTCTTTTCATTCCTCCTGAAAAAGTTTTCACTATAGAGTTTTCTCTGTCTTTTAGTTCGGCTAATTCCAAAACTTCATTTATTCTTTTTTCCCTTTCTGATTTTGGAACTCCGTACAATCTTGCATGCAATTCTAGATTTTCTTTTGCTGTTAATCGATCATCCAAACTCATGTCTTGAAAAACGATACCGATGCATTTTCTTACTTCATCGGGCTGTGTCATCACATCATATTTACAGACGTATGCTTCACCCTCTGTAGGTTTTGTTAGTGCACAAAGTATGTTCATTGTCGTTGTCTTACCAGCGCCATTAGGACCTAAAAATCCAAAAATCTCTCCCTGTTTTACTTCAAAAGTTATACCATCCACTGCTTTAAACTGATGGTTAAATATTTTTCTCAAATTCTTTACTCTTATTACATCCATTAAAATCAACTAAAATATTTTTTTCAACCATTTCTTTTTCCACAATATGTACACTACTACTATTATTACAACAACTACTGTCCAACTTGGGAATGTATACGGTACACTCCAAACTATTAATTCTGTCTGTGTGAATTTTTTGTTATCCGGGCCCTCGTACAATAATTCTAATTCTGCTCTGTTACTGGTTGGCAAGATAAATTTCAATGTAGAACGCTTGTCTATATCTATGCTTGTAACATAATCTACATCAAAAGTTTTATTGTCGATTAAAAGATTGGCTTTGATACTTCTTGCTTCAGCGCTCCCCTTATTAGCTATTTCAATGGATAATTCCTGAGTGTCTTTTTTCACTTCTGTCTTAATTATCTCGAATTTAGGTTCACCACTGATTAATATGCCGATATCAAAAGTCTTTATCAATGTATTACCAGATTCATCTTCATACGTTAAATTTATTTTTCCGGTGTATACATCATATCCTGCGTCTGGACTCGTCAATATATCGAATTTTATGTTTTTCTTTTCTCTCGGGGTTATATCTCCTATGTAAACATTACCGCCAGCTAAGATTGGTTTTATGTATGTGGATGTTGAACTGAATTCTGCATTAACTCTCTTGGCTTTCCCAGAACCAACATTCTGTATATCTACTGAAATTTCTGATTTATCACCAGGATTTACAGTACCAGTATCTACTTTCAATATTTTAAAGTTTGGTTTCCCTTGAACAGATATCTGTATTGTATAACTATACTTATTGGAATTTTCAAGAGTTACATACACAGTCAATTCATAATTTGTTGAAATCGCTGAACTATCGATGAACATCTTATAAGTTACTATTCTAGATTCGCCTACTGATACGGCGTTTATTATTTTATTAGGATTCTCTAAAAATTTTATCATATCAGTTGGTTCAACTTCTATTATTACGTTTTTTGCTTCAGCTGTTCCACTGTTTGATATTTCTAATGATACATCTACACTCTTTCCTGGTTCAGCTGGATATGGATTAGTATATACTGTTCTAACGTTTATTGCAGGTGAATCGACAGCACTCACTATCACTGGTAACAAAAGCATTACTAAAAACAATGGTATCAATTTTTTCATACTAATTACCTCCTACGATTTTTCCATCTTTTAAACTAATTCTTCTTTTAATATTTTTTGCTATATTTGGATCATGAGTTACGATGATGAATGTATAACCTTTACTATTGAGTTTTAACATAATGTCGAATATTTCTTTACCATTCTTTGAATCCAAATTACCAGTTGGTTCATCTGCTAAAATTACAGAAGGATCATTCGCCAATGCCCTCGCTATAGCAACTCTCTGCATTTCACCACCCGATAGTTCACTTGGAAAATGATCCATTCTCTCATCGAGGTTAACCAATTTTAACAATTCTTCTGCTCTTTTTCTACTTTTATCTTTATTAACATTAGCGACTTTCATTGGCATTTCTACATTCTCTAATGCAGTAAAGACATTTATCAAGTTAAATTGCTGAAATATGAATCCCATTTTCTTTCTCCTTATAAGGGCCAATTTATCATCTGATAATTTAGAAACATCTTCGCCATCTATGTATAACTTCCCTTTTGTTGGTCTATCCAAACAACCTATTATATGTAATAAAGTTGATTTTCCTGATCCTGATGGTCCAAAAAGACTTACCATTTCACCTTTTTTTATTTTTAAGTCTATATTATCCAAGACTTTTAGTTCATTGGGTTTACCTAAATTATAAACCTTCTCTATATTTTCTAGTTTAATAATTTCATTCATACCTTATCGCCTCTATAGGATCTAATTTTGCAGCTGACCATGCAGGATAAAAACCACCAATCAGGCCCAAAAGTATTGCGAATGATAAACTGCCGACTGCCAACGGAATTGTTACTTTTGCTTCTGTCAATCCGCTTGAAACAAACCTCAGAGAATAACTTCCAATACCGCCGATTAATAAACCTATAACACCACCAATCAAACTGATAATCACTGATTCTAACAATATTTCAGTCAAAATATATTTTCTAGTGGCCCCGATAGCTTTCATGATTCCAATCTCTCTTTTTCTTTCAAGCACAGACATTATCATCGTGTTCATCACACCGAGTCCTCCGACAATCGCAGCTATTGAACTTATACCTATCGTGAAAAACCTTATCATATCTATAATACGCGACATTTGTTTTACGATATCGTTGGATGTTGTGAAACTGAAATCATCAAAACTACTTTTCAAATCGTCAGCAACATCCTGAATTTTTGAAAGGTCTTCAGGGATTATGAAAGCCGACTGATAATTTTCCATACTGTAAGTATTCATCATAGTTTCCAAAGGAAGTATGATTAAATTATCCATATTTGTATCTGTTTTTTCAATTATCCCTACTACTTCATAAGAATCTTTTTTTACTTCTATACTATCCCCAATCCCCAAACCATTATCTTCGGCATATTGATAACCGATTAATGCTTGATAAGTATCACCGGTTTCTATAGCTCTGCCTGAATCTAGATTTGTGCCCTTACTTTTGAAATAGTCTGCATCCTCAGGTCTAATACCAATAGTTTCTACAGGATGTCCTTGACCAATTGTTATTTCTCCTATTTTCATAACATAAGGAACAACTTGCTTGACACCAGAAAAATCCTCAAAATTTTGTAAATCGTATTTTGTTATTGTTGAATCTCCTGAACCAAGCATTAAACTAGATGATCCTTGACTGGAAACCATTATAGTTCCACCTAAGAATTGCATTTCTTGATTCATCATACTGTTCATACCTTCAGAAATAGAACCTAGAGCAACTACTGCAGCAATACCGATAAGGATTCCTACTACTGTGAGGATGGTCCTAGTTTTCTGTCTGAATATGTTTTTTAGTGCTAGGTCAATCAAATCGTTCACCATCAAGTTTTTTTAATTTGAGATATAGTTCATCAAGAACGTTTTTTAAATTTTTATGTTTTTTCTTATCCTTGGCAATTTTTGATATCAAATCTCTTGTTTTAAACATTTGTTTTCTTATATTCCCAGTTAAGAGTAGAAAGCCATCTGCTCCCTTTTTTCCATGAATATTCATCATTCCTCCCAGTTCGGAATCTTTTACTCCTAATATCTGTCCCATTATACCGATGAGGTTTGAGAACTTTTCTTTCATTTCTTTCATATTTTCTTCAATTTTTTCTGTCATTTCCTTTCCTTTCGTTGTGAGTTTATAAGAAATTCTTCTTTCATATTTTTCTTCATCGATTAACCCCTGTTTCTTTAAATGATGGAGCGTTGGATAAACAGCCCCAGGACTCGGTTCCCAGCCAGTACCCTCTTTTATTGATTTAATAAGTTCGTAACCATGTTTAGGTCCATTTTTCAATGACTTCAAAATACATGTTGTCAGAAAACCACGTGGGACTAAATTTTTCATGCTCATATATATCGATAGTGATATATCGATAGTGATATATAAATACTTTTCATTCAACTTCAAGGACAATATGAATCAATAAAATATAAAAATAAAAGAAAAAGAGTGAAAAAATTTCCAAATTTAAAACTTAAGCGTCTCTTGCCTTCAATGTCTTTCTTCCATTTTCCTTTGCTCTGTCAGCAGCTCTTCTAACCATAGCAGCGACATCTACGTCAAGTCTCTTCAAGAATTCCTCACTGACGTTGGCTTTACCCTTTACCAATTCTCTTACTGCGCTCTTAACTATGCATGCCATTATTTTTCACCCCCTCATTTTTGGCTAAAACCCTCATAGAAAAGGGTTATTTTATACTTATTATAAATGTCTACACCTATAAAAAGCTTTGCATTTTCGGGGCTTTTAGGTGTTTTTACGACTGGTTCGTAAAACATCGAGGAAAACGTATAAAAATCATCAAATTTCAATACCTTTCAAACAACCTCTATATTTTTTCCAGAAATTATTCTACCATGATTTTTACTGCAAGATGGACATAAAACTTTTATGACATCTGTCGGGTCAGAAGGTTTAGCTTCGCCACTATAACCACACTTACATTTTATTTCAACAGGCATTTCTTGCACTTCAGTTCTTACAGGAACTTGATAATGAATCAACATCTGTTTGAGTAATATCTCGAATTCTTTTATATGATGGGATTTTGGTACTTTAACAACAAAACTTTTTTTACCGTTTTTGTTCCACTCACTCATGATTTTTCCAATCGTTTCTGTTACATACTTAACTTCACGAGCCAAAAAATATCACCAAAAAAAATCTCCTATTTATCAAGTGAGAAAAGGGAATAAAAAAAACGCATTCATTAGACATAATACAATATATATGGGAGTTCTCCGTTATAAATTTATCAATTAAGATTGCTGGGGACGGGATTTGAACCCGTGATCTCCGGATTTCTTATCATCTTGAATCAAAACTCATTCCTCTACGAGTATGAGTCCGGCGCTTTAGCGACTAAGCCACTCCAGCCCAATAAAAATTAGAAAATCAAGATTTATAAGTTCTTTATTCAAACAGTTTTAAAATTTCTTCTGCATTTTTTTTGTTGTGTTCGAATTCATACTTTTCTGGCTCTTCTCTTCTTATTATTTTAACAGTGCAGCCAGTCAAAGCTGAACAAGCTAGCCCATAATGCCTTTGAATCTTCTGCTCCATCTCTATGCCTTCTGGAGTTAGACTAGCAGACCTTTCTCTACCTATGGTTTTAATATCTTTCTCTCTCCTAACTAGGATGAATTCTGGCTTATATTCCATGATGACAATAGCATCTGGCTCAATTTTTTTCAAAACAAACCCTGGTAGGCCAGGGAAGTAACCTTCACTCTTGGTGAAAAATAAATTCGTATCTAATATCACATTCTTATGTTTTTTAACTTCTTTTGATATCAAATCGAATGCTTTAATCTGGATTTGTTTATGTTTTTCTCTATCAACAGCTTTATCTCCCTCATCTCTTTTTAAACCCAATTTCTTATAGGCTTCCTCAAAATAATTTCCTACTGATATAACTTTAACATCAGGTTTTTTTTCTAGTAC
>CAZRNP010000047.1:0-8974 GCA_964601485.1 uncultured archaeon | reverse complement strand
ATCAGTACGCCTTCGATAGAATGAGCCAGATCTTCGCCATCTTTTGTCAATTCTATGATCTTTATCCTCCCTTGTTTCTTGAAGTCAACAAGACCCGATTCCTTGAAGTCATCAAGGAGTTTAACCGTGTGAGAATACGTACAATCGACTTCTTTTGATATTTGCGTGGCATACCTTGGGCCTTTCTTTAGACTTTCAATAATCTTTACGGGTTTATACCTTAAAAAAAGCCTTGCTAACGAGCTATCGGCAATCACGATTTTCCCCCTCCAAATATATTATTTGATTACTGGAGTATTTATATCTTTTGGTAGTCTAATCAGAATATATATTTTGTGAAATAATGTATTTGAAACTATAATAAAAATTTATATATTCAACAATATAATTTAAAAACAACCAAAATAAAATATATAATAAAATATATATATTAAATTATATTTCACACCGATTTTGAAAACAAAGTGAGAGTGAGTGGGAGGGGGGGGAGAGATTTTCACTTATAAGTCGTGACAGATGATAAGGTTAAAATAGGCGTGGAAAGGGCAAAATGACCAGAATAGATTAATTAATATATTCTCTCAATATTCTATCATGATAATAGTAACTTTTCTTGGTACAGTGTCAGGTGTGCCTTCCCTGAAGAGGAACCATCCAGCCTTGGTTATGGAATACTTTACAGATTATCGTGATGTCTTGCTCTTCGATTGTGGTGAGGGTACACAGAAACAACTAATGAGATCCGGAATAAGTTTCATGCAGATAAACAAAATCTTCATTTCCCACTGGCATGCAGATCATTTTGCCGGCTTGATACCGATGATACAGACGATGAACCTAGAGAAGAGAAGTGAGCCTTTGACTATATATGGACCGGAGGCAGAGAGGTTTGTCTCCGATATAGTTGACTTAGGTTACTTTGGGTTAAGGTTTCCTGTGAAAGCTGTTGACGTTCCGTTTGAAGGAAGTGAGATTACTATTGTCGATGAGACAGAGGAATACCAGATACTATCAATACCAGTCTACCATTCTGTTCCTTCCGTGGCTTTCTGTTTACAAGAGAAAGACAAGTGGAATTTGGATGAGGATAAACTAGCTAAGTTAGGGGTAAAGAGAGGGCCTTGGCTGAAGAAACTGAAGAAAGACGGAGAGATAGAATGGAAAGGCAAGAAAATAAAGATAAAGGATGTAGCTGATGTTAAAAAAGGCTTGAAAGTTGTCTATTCTGGCGATACAAAACCATGTGAGAATGTTGTTAAGATTTCTAAAGATGCTGATTTGCTCATCCACGACGGTACTTTTCTAGAAGAGGATGTTGGAAGTAAATCACATGCAGATATAAAAGAAGCGGCTAAGTTGGCTAAGAAAGCGAACGTGAAAGAATTGATTTTAACCCATATAAGCAGAAGATACACTGATTTAGAAGAATTGGAAGAAGCGGCAAAAAAAGAATTTGAGAACAGCAAGATTGCTTATGATTTTATGAAGGTTAAGGTAAAGAGCTAAAAACCGATTCATGTTTTTTGGGTTATAAACCTTTTGTACTTTTTGTTAGCTGTCGAATCAACAAATTAAAAAGTTCATCGCTAGATTCTATGTCTTTTATCAGGGATTCAGGAGTTATTTTAATTTCTGAATCTTCTTTTATTTCAAATATCTTATAGGCAACCTCAGGTATTCCTCCATACCTACAAGATAGTTTGTACTTTCCAGTTGGATAAGCCGATTTAATATAGCCATTCTTAGCTTCTGAAGACATAATAAATCTTCCATCTCCAAGTTCGCTATTTCCAGAAAATAGAAATCCTACACTCCACATTGATTGGTATTCTGGTAATTCATTAGTAATGTTAATTGTTGGTCCACTTGTTGTACAAGGAGAACCGCCGCATGACCAAGAATTAAAAGGATCAATCATCCAGCAACAGTATTGATTCTTTGCGCAATTTTGCATTGTATTACCAATACCACATTTGCACCATTTTTCACAGTTAGACGGACAGCTTTCATTTTGACCCATAGATGGGCAAGCGGTTTTATTATAGCAATACCAAAAGTCACAATCATATTCTACGTTCATTACTCCGCAACCAAATGTTGCTATTCCTCTATAACCTTCTTTATACGTTTCAGAATAGTTTGAAGTGTTTCCTATATCATAGAAGATTACACTGCTTGTTGTTGGATAGAGAACGTAACCATATTTTGCTGGAAATTCTTTTATTGTTATCTCTGATTTGAATTTTGTAACGTTTCTATAAGTATCATCATGAAGTTCAAGAACATCTTGACTGCTATAAATATTGCCCTGTGTTATTGTTATCGCACTTTGATTCTCAAAGATGTCTGCGTCACTACTTGAAAAAGTTGCATCTATACCAATCCACTTGTTGTTTAAATAAGCTTCTGTATACTGATGCATCTCGCCGACAGCTGGTGAGACCACTCTAGCAGGAATTTCTGCCAGTCGGAGCATTGCTGTGGTTAGTATACCAGCATCAAGGCAAACACCTTTATCCTCATTAAAGATATCGATTACAGAACCTAACCTATTAGCTACGCTTGAATCTTCTGACCAATTATAATTATATGGCCTTGAGATTCTAACCCAATTTGCTATTTTAATAGCTTTATCATAATCGTTTGTTAAATCCCGCGTGAGCTCGTTAACCTTATCAATCATAGGTTGATAGTGTTTCCAATCAGAAGGTTTATTTGGGTATATAGCATCTCCTAGATAATCTGACGGTTCATTGGAAGCTATCATGTTCCATACCTGCGGTACACCTCCACAATCATTATCTAATTGCCAATCGTTGCAATTAAGTGGACAAAAATTATCTCCTGAAATGCAAGAAACTATTCTATTGGAACATCTTTGAGAAGTCTTGTTACAAAAATTCGTCGTGAGAGGATTCAAGTCAAGACATTCAAGATATGAGTTACATGAATGTCCAATACAAGAGTTATTTTCACAAGTAAGTGAGTTTGAGATGTTCAAACAATCTTGATTAGATATGCAATCTATTTTGACACATTGATTATTTTTACATTTAAACTCAATAGACACGTCTCGGCAATCAAAGTCAGAATCACATGTTTTGACTAAAACAATGGTTGTTGTAGAGACAGTAGTGGTCGTAGTAATTTGTTCTTCTTTTGTTACATAATAAATTCCACCAATAGAAGCCAATAAAACCAATATAATCAAGATAAATATTATAATAACAGATGATTGACTTTTCATAATTATAGATTTTGTTATTTGAAAATTAAACTAAATCTTTTTCTAATTTTTCTACTAAATCTAATCTCTCTTTCAACTTTTTCTTAAGAATTCCTATATTTTCAACCTCAACAGGATTAACATCATTCAGAACAGCTAATTCATAACTCAGAACATCACCCAAGAAAATCAGAGACATCATTTTTGCCAATTTCGACTTGCCTTCAGTCCATATCTCTTTCATTCCCTTAACTTTATCCTTTATCAAATCTTTGGTAATCTCTATCCTTACTTTAATTTCTTCTGGCTCATCCTTATCCCTTAGTATTAAAACAAAAGAATTCTTGTTCAACTTTTCATTCTGATAACCGACTATTTCATTATGGTCTAACTCAGGGAAAATATCGTACTTAGCAGGCATTTTACTGTTTTCGTTTATCTGAGTCTTGACTCTCTTAGCTACACCAGAAAACTCATCAGAAGAATAAACAACTATCGTAGAATCCTTCATCAAATTAGCCAGTTTTTTAATAGAGTCAGTCTTCACTCTTTTTAACACTTCGATCGTTTCATCGATTTCTTTCTTTAGATTTACTACTCCAAGTTTCTGTAAACATACAATGATAGAAAACAACAAGTATGGCAAAGCTGACCTGGGCTGATAACCAGACGGTATTGAAACATAAGGCAATTTAAATCTTTTACACCATTCCTCTAGTTTGCCACCAGAAGTTATTCCGATAATCTTACTCTTTCTTTTGACACAATCTACGAATTGACTTAGAGTTTCTTCAGTGTTACCAGAATAACTAATACAAAAAGTGAGTGTATTTTTGTCGACATAAGCAGGTAGATGGTAATCCCTACAGACATCAATTGGAATAGAAATTCTATTTTTTAACAAATCTTTTAGCAAATCACCAGAAACAGCAGAACCACCCATTCCGCAAACGACTATTTTGTCAAATTTATAATCAGGAATAACGACTTTTTCAGCTATTTTAACTGCATTTAAACACATTTCATGATATTTTTTTATTGTTTCTATCATTTTATCAAACACTATTAAGATTACTTAAATTATTAAAATATGCCCCCGCCGGGATTCGAACCCAGAACAGTTCCTGTCTGCGTCATTCCGCAGGGAACCATCTTATCCGTTAGACTACAGGGGCGTTAACATTAAAAAGATATAACCCTTAATTGAAATACTATCTAAGAATTAAAAAAGGTGACTTATTGACAGAAATGAAATGCACGAGTTGTGGGCTGAACCTTTTAGGTAATGATAAATATGTCAGGTTCAAATGCCCTAAATGTGCAAAAGTAGATATTTTTAGATGTTCTCAATGTAAGAGATTATCAAATGAATACATGTGTTCTTCATGTGGTTTTAAAGGTCCCTGAGTGATTTTATGGCAGGAAGTGTCATCGTAACTTTTAAGATAATGCCAGAAGGTGTAGAGACAGACCTAGATACGCTAGAAAAAGATATAAAGAAACAAATAAAACCACAAAGAATGGAACGAATCCCTATCGCTTTTGGTTTGAACGCAATACAGATAATCAAACTAGTCGATGAAGTAGAAGGAGAGATGGACAGAGTTACAGACAAGATCAAGAGTATAAAAGGCGTGAGAGAAGTAGAAGTCGTAGGTCTGACAAGGAGTTTATAAAAATCAGATTAATGAGAAACCACAAAAAGTCTATGTCGATCACTTTCTTTCAATTCCTCTATTATCCTCTTCTTAACCATTCTCTTAGGGTCTGGTAACATATCTACTCTATTCTTCAAATCCTCAAATGTTTCGAATTTCTTATCCCTTCTTTTCTCGATTATCGCCCACATGTGCTTCTTCCCGATACCAGGCAACAACTCTAAAGTGTGGAGTCTAGTCGTTACAGGGCCAGCAATGTTGAAAAAATTGACAAACTTTCCCTCATTCTGGTCGATCATTTTATCTATTATTATTTCCAACTCATCTTTTGCAAACATCGTTAGGTCGTTGTACTTTATCCTTCCTTTAATGTACTTGACTTTGTCTCTTTTTTGTTCGCCTATGTACAAAAGATCTTCAGGTTTAGTGACAGCATCATCCTTTAAAACCACTTCTAATAGGTTCAAAAAATTTACACCAATTCCTTGAACTGTGGGTTCAGCCCTTCTACTATCTGCATGTCCTCTTGAGAGAAAATCTAATACTATTATATAATCGTCTTTCATAAGAATTTCACCATTTTTATATGAATTTTTTAACAGTTTCAAAGATTAGATTCTTCTCTTCATCTGTTAGAAGAGAGTAATCTTTCTCCAGGATTAGCCTTAAATCATCTGTATCTTGCGGTAATAAGTTAGCGATTAAAATAATCTGCCTCTCCCTCAATTTCTTTACTTCTGCTAATTTTTCCATCAATTCTTTAACCTTTTTTTCAGTCAACCTATCATATTTTTTCAGATAATCCAGGGAATTCTTCTGTTCATAACCTAGCTCTATCTCTTTCTTTCTCTCAGTCAAAATAGTCTTTGCGTCTGTATTCGTCATCAAAGTTTCTTTTATTATTTCTTCCATTCATACCGCCTTCAAATGCTCTGGTCTTGCTATCAGTTCTTTCTCCTTTTTACCATCTTTGATTTTGACTATATAAGATTTACCTCTCTTTCCTACTATACTACCACTTTGTCCAAAAAACCTCCTAAAAGGCATTCCTTTAGGGCTTGACGGGTTAGGGTCTATCAAGACTTTATTCCCTATTTCAAACTCTTGTAAATATCTTGTTATCGGGGTCTTTTCTCTAACTCTTCTTTGTAATAGGTTTCTCGTCCTCCTTCTCGGACCCTTAGATTTTTGCACCATTTCAATCACAGTATATTCTTATAACATCTAAATCAATCTTTTTAACGTTATTCTTTATTAAGTCTGATATACTCGGTTGAGTCCTACCTTCATCCCCGTTTATGAGTTCTTTTATGTATAAACCAGACTGGGCTTTTATCGTAAATTCAGCTCTTTTACTGCTTAAAACCTTGTATTTTATGTCTTTTACTTTTCTTTTTCTTATTTTATCCACTCTTCTCCTCAGAACACGTATCGGTGTTTTCTGTGTAATAACAACATCTTTTAACTCAGAAATCTTTTTCAAACCTTTGACAGGGTCTTCAAATTCTACTATCGCTCTGTACGTCTTATCATAATTCGCGAATTTTATTTTTTTAACAACCTCTTTACCAACGATTTTCAAGCCTTTTACTCTAACTTTTTTTGACTTGTTTATTTCTTTCATCGATTCGTTCAATTTAATTTTTCTTATTTTTGGTTCGACTATTTCTAAGACAAAAGGTCTCCAGCCTAAACATCTGACGTTGATATCTTCTCTACCACTACCATGAAAGCTAGTTTTCATAGATTTAGTTTGTTTTAAGAATGGTTTTTCGATTATTTCTTGAACAGAAGTTTTGAATATCTTTTTCTTCCATTTGGTCTGTGGTATCCCTCTAACTAATTTTTGATATTTCCCGTAAACGTAGACAGAACGAACATCCAGTTCTACTTTATCTGTGTTTAGGTTGAATGTAACGATGATGTCAGGTGATTTTCTATCCATTTTCTTTCCTGTAACCCTTTCGATTTCTATGCCAATTTCACGGTTGATTTCATTCTTTATCGACTCACACCATTCTATCCCAATTCTTTCCCATAATTCTTGCTCTTTATTGGCTAATTCAGGAGTCAATTTACATCCTACAAGAAAGGTCTTATAATCATATTTTTCTAGTTTCTTAACAATCGGTTTTACTTTTTTTTTAATTTCCTTGAATAGACCAGAACAGACGGAACATTCTTTTGGTTTTTTTACTTCCATCTTCTTAGCATGAAAATTTATCCCATAAAAATTTGAAGCATCTACATTAATTTCTTCCCCAGAATCAACCAGCATAGCTATGTAATACCTTAAAACCTTTCCTCTCTCTTCATTCGACATTCCTGTGAGTAGCTGGCCAAAATTCCTGCCCAAACATCGATCACACACAAAATTCTCTTTCAATATTTCAAGAACTTTCTCTTTCACGTCCAATTTTTCACCGATATTTATTATAATGTAATTTTAAACTATTATAGAGAAGATGGAAGATAAATGGCCAATCGTCACATTCTTACTGATAACTGCGAACTTAGCTGTTTTTCTTTTCACTTGGGACATTTCTACTAATAAAATATCTGATGAAGTCGTGAATGAATTCGGTTTAACTCCACAATTCCTTGCCTATAAGCCTTATACATTGATAACACACATGTTTCTCCATGCCGATATAGTTCATTTTGGGGGGAACATGCTCATGCTCGCGATAGTCGGTCTTGCGGCTGAAGATAAGATTGGTAGCTTTAAATTCGTTTTATTCTATTTCCTATCTGGCCTATGTGCTGTTCCTTTTGGTTTTTTAATGGAATTCTTGACTAACACACTAGTCATTCTTTTAGGTGCATCTGGAGCAATATACGGAGTCATGTTCCTCGCAGCAACAGTAGCAGGCTGGGAAGAAGTACCAGTAATACTAATTCCGATACTGAATTTCATCGCAGCACCAATAATATTATTCACGTTTAAGAACATCAAAGTACCGATGTTTGTCGCTATGCTGTTCTATTTTCTTCTTAACTTCATAACGATGTTCTACAACCTACCTTACAGCATAGGAGAATTGGCTCATTTTGGTGGGTTGATCGGTGGTGTATTAGGCGTTATACTGATTCTACCAGAAAAGTTCAAGCAGGATTAGAATTTAATACCGAACTTTTTCGCAAGGTTTTTCATCATCCCTCTTTTCATTCCCTTTGCTCCGCCGATTTGTTTTACTAATTTTTTAGATTGTTTATACTGTTTCAACAAATCCCTTACATCTTTTTGATTCGTTCCAGACCCTCTAGCTATTCTCTGAATCCTACTACTGTGGATTAAGTCTGGGCTCTCTCTCTCATCTTTTGTCATACTGTCGATTATGTACTTGTATTTTTTCAACTTCTCTTCTTGGACTTGCAACATATCTTCTGGTATGGCATAACCAAGGCCAGGAATCATGTCCATCACTTTACTCAAAGGACCCATCTTCTGTACACTGCTTATCTGGTTATAAAATTCTTGGAGGCTGAACTTTCCAGACATTATCTTTTCTACATCTTCCTCCCCAAACTCTGCTTCTTTGACTTTTTCTAGTAAACTCTGTAGATCACCCATTCCTAATAGCCTAGAAACAAAACGTACAGGATCATAAGCTTCAAAATCTTCTGTTTTTTCACCGATACCTATGAATTTAACTTTGGATGCTGTGGCTGAACAAGCTGATAGAGCACCACCACCCTTAGCAGTCCCATCCATTTTTGTGATTATGATCCCAGTTATCCCAACCAATTTGTTGAATTCTTCCGCCTGTTTTTCCCCTATCCTTCCTATATCAGCAGGAATAACTAACAGCACTTCATCTGGCCTGCATATCTTGTCCATTTTTTTTAACTCTTCAGCCAATTCTTTGTCCAAGGCATCCCTACCGGCGGTATCGATGATAACAGTATCATAATTACCAAACTTTGACAACCCTTCTTTTAAAGCATCATAAGGGTCTCTTTTTTCTGAAACGTAGACAGGGATATGTAATTTTGCTCCGATCTGCGTCAGTTGCTCAGGTGCGGCAGGCCTGTGATAATCACAACAAATCATCGCCGGTTTAAGCCCTTGTTTTTGGAAATATCTAGC
>CAZRNP010000046.1:0-9173 GCA_964601485.1 uncultured archaeon | reverse complement strand
ATTGCATTGACTCTAAATTTCTACGTTTGGATACTCAACCCATGAGATGATTATCCGTTATAGTTTCTTAAACATATTTATGATTATTTGACCCACAAGATGGCTTGTTATCATCACCACAACAGCAACTCCAACGTGTTCAACAATCGCTAAATAAGGGTTCTTCTTCTGATTAACTGCTATCAGGTAACTCAACACAGAAAGTAGCGATAGTCCTAAAATCATGGAAGACAATACAGCATATTGTATTGGTAAAAACATAACCAGTAAAACAAATATTAATGTAACAGTCAACCTAATCAAAAAATTATTAAAGGTATAAACTCTGGTATTATTTTTACTGCTTGAATATTGAGATTCTCGATAAATGTGAATGCCTAATGAATCTGATATATTATCTGCGATTGCAATCAACAATAATGCACCAATAATACTCATTTTGGGATTAGTGATCTCATCTAAACCGACAATCAAGGCTAAACTAGTGACAACAGAAGAAGTAATGCCATAACTAAATTTACTAAGATCTATCATAATTATTCTTTCTCTTCTCAGAACTAAAATCTATCTGATTAAACTTCCTTCAACACAACAATGTTAGCCATCCCACGTCTTCTTCTCTCAACAATACCTTTCATCTCTAGTTTGTCAAGGATTCTACTTATCTTGACCTTAGAATAACCCGTCTTCTTGATCAAATCATTCTGGAACATAAACCCTTCAGCATTGACTATCAGGTCATATACTTTTCTCTCCTCATTCTGGAGTGACTTCAAACTTTCCTTGACTTTTCTCTTCTCTTTCACGCCTACTTTCTCCGAACGATAAGAGGTTATTAACAAAGACACTCCAAGGACACCCATCGCTGCATCGATGACAAAAGCAGCCAAAACTTCAGTTGGAACACTGCCTTTGTACGGACAAGACTCTGGTGGTAATGGACAGGTCTTATGAAGGTCTAGTCGTAAACTTACTATCAGGTTAGTTATGAAATACAGGACGATTAGCAACACTACAGAAAACACGACGAGTATCGCACCGACCTTCTTCAAGTCAACAGTTATCATAATTCTACTTTAACCATCGTATATTTAAAAATCATTTTTTTAATTGATATGGGTTAAAAATGCAAGTTGAACAAAAAGAATTAACCACAGAATTGTTCCCGGATAGCTCTAGGTATTTGAAGTATTTTAAAAATATTCTAGAGATGAGGCTTGTTACTCACAGACCTATAGTCCTCTCACATATGGTTACTTCTTTATGTGACTGCAAATGTAAGCTCTGTACATTATGGGAACTTGGAAATAGAGACGAAATGACAGACGATCAGATCTTTCATATGTTGGATATGGCCAAAGATGAAGGAATGATAGGATATAATGTTTGGGGCGGAGAACCACTTTTAAGGAAATCTCTACCGAGAATTTTAAAACGTGCAAAAATGAATCGTTTGCACACTAGTGTAATCACAAACGGAAACAACCTTCCTCAAAGAATACACGAAATTGCGTCCTATATCGACACACTGATAGTATCAGTTGATCATCCAGATGCTGAAAGCCATGAAGAGTCGAGAGGAAGAAAGGGCATATACGAAAGAGCAATGAAGGGAATCGATATGGCAAGAGGGTACAAACATTTGGATCTGATAATGAACTCTGTTATAAGTAAAGACAATTTACATAAATTAAAAAATCTAACTGAACTAGCAAAGCAAAAAAACGTAAAGATAACTTTTGAAATCATGGAAACTATTGAAGGTTATAATGAACAGTATGCACCAAGCAGGGAAGAGATATCTCGATCTTGTTCAACTCTCCTCCATCTGAAAAAACAAGGCTATCCTATAGTGAATTCTGAACCATATCTTAGAACTTTGATGGAGCATGCAACCTATGTATGTCATAAACCTAAAGCTCTTGTGATAGTAGATTGGGTTGGAAATGTTGTCGGGTGTAAAAGAGTTGAATTGGGAAAATACGAGGTGAATAATAGTTTTGGAAACGTTACTGTCAACACCTTCTATGATATTTTCCGTTCAAAGAAATATCAGGATTTCATTAAGGCATCTGAGAAGTGTAAAGGATGCTATTGTTCTGCCGTCATAGAAATTTCACATTTCTACTCACTCAACCTTAGCTCTATATTGAATTTTTCAACGAATCTTGTTTAATCCTATCGGTTACAAACACAAACAATCGTGTCTTCATTAGAGCATTTCCACTGATTATAATTGTGTCCATGCCTATAAGTGTATAAGTCTGGCCTACAATGACTATCACAAACCATATCTATCATGGGTTCTATCAACACGCTCCCACCACTCGTTTTATTCTTGCAGTTCTTCTCCCCCGTGTCTATTTTCATCCCAATCGATATTTTACTGTAACCATAAACTATTACAATCGCTAAAATGACCGATGCAACCATGATTAGTTTGTTCATAATTTTGTTTTGTATTCTCAAGACAAAAATTTATACGTTTTACTGAATTATCCTCATTTTTTCAACATCTCCTTCACTCATTGGTCTAACGATTATTTTTTTGTTCAACTTTTCTTTGCCAAACTTGACTAAAACTTTCTTCTCTTTTACATCCGAATAACGAACAGTCAAACCAGCTGTTTTCTCTATTGCTATTTTAGTCTTCGGTCCTTGAAGCAGAGTTATTGGACCCATAAAATCAGAAACTTCAAAACAATAGTCATTTTTTTCCCTCATCTTCAATAGATGTTCATTTTCTTTTTCGTTTCTTCCAACAATTATTTTATTCTTACCAAACCTGAAATGTCTACCCACTCTTAGCAGATCGGTATCTTCGATGTTAATTTTCTTTTTGTGTTCGAGCAAATCTTTAACTTTATCAGAAAATTCTTTGTATGTCAACAAACATCCCCCTGATGGGCTAGGATAATCATTTATTTTAAATTTTTTAGCAAGTTCTATTTGCGGCTTTCTTTGTTTACCTTGAATCGCGAACAATTTTTCTCTGTTGACCCACCCCTTCTTTTCAGCTTCTGTCTCTGGAAATAACTTTGCAGATAATGGCCTGAGAATTTTTCTTTCCAATCCAAGTTCTTTATCTATTATATATAAGACTTTCCTGTTTTGTGACATCGGTCTCTCGTCTAGTACTTCGCCGGTGAATATGAAAGATGCTTTTATTTTTTTAGCATACTTTTTAGCTTTCTTGAGCATGAGAATTCTGCAATCAATGCAAGGGTTCATGTTCTTTCCAAAACCATACTTAGGTTTTCTCAAGATTTTGAAGTATTCTTTTCCAACTTTCATTATTTTTAAAGAAATGTCGAATTTTTTCGCTAATTCTGCAACCCCAATCTTTTCATCAACATTAAACGGCGTGACAAAATTTATCGCTTCGACATCTATACCTTGGCCTAACATTAATTTAACAGCGAGTATGCTGTCTAATCCACCTGAGAATAATGCCAAAGCCTTCATGTTTCTATCCTTATCGTATTTTAATACAAATTATTTCAATTTATCTTTTCCAGAAACTCAACTTCTTCTTAAGCAATTGTCTGAAATAACATCTTCTGCACATATATCTTCCGTTAGGAGTAGCGTGTTTAGGGATTTTTATAAAACTCTTGCACAGATAACATTTCGTCATAATAATTATTTCATTACCATTTTAATAAAATACCCACTGGTTTTCAAGTTTAGTATTCAAAAATTATAATTTGACATTCTTTACATCTGTATGCACGGAGCCTGTTACCCGATGGGTTAAAACCAACTATCGTATCCTCTATCGGAGGCGTTTTTTTAATGATTCTTTTGCTCTTATCCCAACGCATTCCTTTGCCACTCTCGATCAAAAATCCCCTTTCCATCCTACTTTCACAAACAGGACACTTTGTTATAAAATTCATGATTAATATATCTAAATTTCAGAACAAAAACCTATCTTATTCTTGAACTTTTGTTATCATTCTTAAAAAATATTCATGAATCCTTAAATCATCACTCAACTCAGGATGAAAAGTCAAAGCTAAAATATTCCCTTTCTTTGCTCCTATTATTGTATCTTGATACTTAACCCAGACTTTAACATCACCCCAAACTTTTTCTATAGTCGGTGCACGGATGAAAACTGCTCTAAAAGGTTTATCGCCAACCTCAGGTATTTTCACATCAACTTCAAAAGAATCCACTTGTCTACCATAAGCATTCCTCAAAACTTTCATTTCCATCAAACCTAGCAGTCTTGTGTTCGTCTTTTTAACTTGTTCATCCCCTTCTTTTGCTAACAGAATCGTTCCAGCACATGTCCCAAGAATTGGCAATCCTTTCTTTGCGAGTTCGATTATTTTTTCATACATACCCGTAGTCATCATGAGCCTGTTTATCGTGGTTGATTCCCCGCCAGGTACCACTAAACCAGAAACACCATCTAAACCTTTGACGTTTCTTACGTATACAGCATTACCGTCAACCTTGAGTTCTTCCATTGCCTTATTCAAAGCTTCAATATGCTCAGAAACAGCGCCTTGTAAGTCTAGAACCCCGATTTTCAATTAGTTCCCCTGATTTGCATTTTTTGTTTCTCATCCATTTTTGCAGTGTCGATACCTTCCATCGGTTCGCCTAAACTTTCAGAAACTTTTGCGACAATTTTTGGATCATCGTAATGTAACGTAGCCTCAACGATTGCTTTAGCATAAGCTTTTGGGTTTTTGGATTTGAATACTCCTGAACCAACGAATATACCGTCTGCACCTAGTTGCATCATCAAAGCAGCATCTGATGGCGTCGAAATACCCCCAGCTGCAAAATTCACCACGGGTAATCTCCCCAACTCTTTTGTTTCTTTAACTAATTCTAACGGCACACGATATTCTTTTGCCTTTTCTTTCAATTGTGATTCTGACATTTTTTTCAGTTCAGCTACCTCTCTGTTCATGAGTTTCATGTGCCTTACAGCCTCGACAACATTACCAGTCCCAGGTTCGCCTTTTGTTCTTATCATCGCCGCTCCCTCGTTTATTCTCCTCAAGGCTTCGCCCAAGTTTCTTGCACCGCAAACAAAAGGAGCTGTAAACTTCTTCTTGTCGATATGATCTTCTTCATCTGCTGGCGTCAAAACTTCACTCTCATCGACCATATCCACGCCTAAGGATTCTAGCACTTGTGCCTCAACAAAATGACCTATCCTACATTTAGCCATGACTGGTACAGTGACAGTATTAATTATCTCTTTGACTTTCTGTGGGGCAGCCATCCTTGCTACTCCACCTTTTGCTCTTATGTCAGCAGGAACAGCCTCTAATGCCATGACAGAAACAGCTCCAGCATCTTCAGCAATCTTTGCCTGTTCCCCGTTAATGACATCCATTATCACTCCGCCCTTACACATCTTAGCAAACCCTCTCTTCAGTCTATCAGTCCCCTTTTCTTCAACAATCTTTTTGGTTATTTTCATGCTATCACGATAAAGAATATAACGAACATAATAATAATTGAGTGAATTTAAATCTTTTAATGGTTAATTTTTTTGTTCCTTGCCACTTTCATTAATCTTAAATATCTAACTATATTATTAAATATATAACGCTGTTATATAGGTGGGTCGAATGGCCGGGGAATTAGTTTGCATCAAAGCTGATTAAATCAGCGCTTTCTTCTAGTCCTAAATCTCGTCAACAACTTCTTGATATAACAAAATTGCCTGATAGAACTTTAAGATATCATCTTCTCATCCTGAAAAAACAAGGTTTAGTTAAAGAAATTTTGACTTTTTCAGACTTGAGGAAAAAAATCTTTTTACTAGAGGTAGATGGAAATGTACTACAATAACATTCTAGAAATAATCGGTAACACACCAATTGTAAAAATAAACAGGTTAGTCGATAAAAACAGTGCAGTTGTATTAGCCAAACTAGAAATGCTCAACCCAAGTGGTTCGATAAAGGACAGAATAGCAAAATACATGGTTGAAGACGCAGAAAAAACAGGGATTCTTAAGTCAGACTCTATCATAGTTGAACCCACTACTGGTAACACGGGAATTTCTCTATCTATGGTTTCTACTACCAAAGGTTACAGAATGATCGCAATCATGCCTGAGGGAATGAGCAAAGAAAGAGAGATAATGATAAAGGCCTATGGTGCTGAAATATTATTCGCAAAAAATGGAGGAAAAACTGATATAAAACTTACAATTAATAAAGCCCAAAAAATATCAAAAGAAAACTCAAAAGTTTTCATACCAAATCAATTCAAGAATATTAACAATGTCATAGCTCATAGAGAAACAACTGGAAAAGAAATTTTGCATCAACTCGGAACAAATATCAATGCCTTCGTAGCCAGTGTAGGAACTGGTGGCACATTAATAGGTTTGGCTCAAGCATTAAAACAAAAAATACCAGACGTAAAAATAATTGCTGTTGAACCTGCAAATTCTGCAATACTTTCAGGTGGAAGGCCCGGTCAACACAAAATACAAGGAATCGGCGAGGGATTTATTCCTGATATTTTAAAACCTAATTTGGATTTAATCGACGAAATAATAACTGTCACTGATGACGAAGCTATTGATACAACTCGTAGGTTAGCAAAAGAAGAAGGAATATTAGCAGGCATATCATCAGGAGCAAACATGTTCGCTGCTTTAAAAATTGCAAAAAAATTAGGTAAAGGTAAAACTGTCGTAACGATATTTCCAGATAGAGGTGAGAGATATCTGAGTAATGACGTTTTTAAATCTTGAATAATATAGTTAGAATTGATGCCGACGTGGCAGAACGGCTATGCGACCGGCTGCAGAAATGATGCTGATACCGGTTTAAACGAGTTCGACTCTCGTCGTCGGCTCTGATTTAAATGAAAGAAATAATTAATCCAAAAAATGCGCCAACACCGATAGGTCCATACAGCAAAGCTGTAAAATGTAAAGGGTTTATTTTCGTTGGTGGTCAACTACCAATCGATCCGAAGACAGAAAAAATAATTGATGGTGGAATAAAAGAACAAACTAAACAATCTATTGAAAACGTCAAAACTATACTTGAAACTTCTGGCAGCTCTTTAGAAAAAGTTGTTAAAACAACAGTGTACTTGAAAGACTTAAATGATTTTAATGACATGAATGAAGTCTACAAACAATTCTTCAAGAAAGATTTCCCAGCTAGAGCAACTGTTCAAGTAGCAAGATTACCGAAGGATGCTTTAATCGAGATAGAAGCAATAGCAGAGGGTTAATATGGTAATAAAAATGTTTAACACGTTGACAAGAGGGAAAGAAATATTTGAACCCTTATGCAAGAGTAAAGTTACAATGTTCGTTTGTGGCCCTACTGTTTATGATCATTCTCATTTGGGTCATGCTAGAACAGACATTGCCTATGATATGATAGCTAGATACCTTCGTTACAGAGGTTACAACTTATACTTTTTGATGAACATTACTGATGTAGATGATAAAATAATCAACAGAGCAAAAGAAAGAAACATAGAACCTTCAAAACTTGCAAGAGAGTTTGAACAATCTTTCTACGAAGACATGAAAACTTTGGATGTATTTAGTGGTATTAATCTTTTTGCTAGAGCATCCGAACACATACCAGAAATAATCAGTCAGATAGAACGATTGATCGATAAAGAATTTGCATATGCGAGTCAGAATGGTGTATATTATGATATCACTAAATTCGAAGATTATGGCAAACTTTCACATCAAGATATAGAACAACTAGAAAAACACAGGATTGAACCCGACCCAACTAAGAGAAACCCACAAGATTTTGCACTCTGGAAATTACAGAAACCTGGAGAATTGAGTTGGGATAGTCCTTGGGGAAGAGGAAGACCTGGTTGGCACATAGAAGATACAGCCATAGCTGAAAAATATCTAGGTCAACAATATGACATACATGGTGGTGGTCTTGATTTAGTTTTTCCACATCATGAGTCTGAGATTGCACAGATGGAATCTCTTTCTGGAAAGAAACCTATGGTAAAATATTGGACTCACACAGGATTCTTGAATGTTGATGGTAAAAAAATGGCTAAATCATTGGGTAATTTTATTTTCATTAGAGATGCATTAAAAAAAGTTGATGTTGAAACTCTAAGATTATTCTTTGCTTTTACTCATTACAGAAGTCCTATAGATTATACAGAAAAAAGTTTGGAACAAGCAAAAAATAGTTTAGGTAGATTGTATACAACTTTAGAAAAAATTCATTCATTGAAAGAGACCAGGGGCATTACACCACAAGAAAAACAATTTGACATGAGATTCCTAGGTTATAAACAAAAGTTTATTGATGTTATGGATGACGATTTTAACAGCCCAGAAGCCTTGAGAATTTTGTTTGAGATGTCTAATGAAACAAACAGATTCGTAACTAATAGAAAAGAACTGAACAAAGATGTAAAAGAAAATATATTAGGAATGTTTAAAGAATTAGGTGGAATTTTTGGAATTTTGCAGAAAGAAATAAAGAAAGAAGAATTGTCAGATGAAATAAAGAAATTAGTTGAACAAAGAGAAGAAGCAAGAAAGAGAAAAGATTGGAAGACTGCTGATGAAATTCGTTCTAAGTTAAATGAAATGAGAGTTATTCTTGAGGATACACCTGAAGGAATTAAGTGGAAGATAAAAAATGATTTTTATAAAATAATAAATTTCAGTTACTCTGAAAATCTATAAACATTTATCCGTTCATTTTATTTTAGATTCAATGATAAAATTCTTAGAAAGAAATCAAGTTCCGAAACCGATAGAAGAAATGAGAAAATTTCTTGAGGAAAAAATAAAAAAAACTTCCAAAAGAAATTTTACGTGTGCTTGTCAAGTCGATAAAGTTAATGGTAATTGTATCCATCTATCATCATTAGAAGGGTCATTGCTAAACAAGAACTTCAAAGAAAAGGATATAATCAAGATAGAAATAGCGAATGAAGAATATAGTGGTATAATAAAAATTTTAGCGGAAGAAGATTGTTGGGTTGTTGTGTTAGGTGAAAATTTTGACATTTCGCAATCAAACGATGTAACAATCTATAAGTCTGACGATGAAACATTCCTGTTTAAAAATCAACTTGATGCATTAAATGATGTAATCAAGAATGAAGAAAATAAAATACTTTGGCAATTATTAAAAAAAGTTTATCTGGAAAATAAAATACAGACACCAATA
>CAZRNP010000045.1:0-9625 GCA_964601485.1 uncultured archaeon | reverse complement strand
TTTTCTTATAATTATAGGGGGCTACTATTTAAACATTTCCCTGAATTTTTGTTCTGTATAGTTTCTACATTTCAAATGAAAAAGGGTTAAATATCTTAGTTTTATCTTAAATACCATCAATAAAACCCCCTTTAACCAAATAAATTTAAATACTAACTTTACTAATTTCTAACTATGATAATATTCGATATGGAGGTGTTTAAATGGCTAGAATTTTTCCTTTAGCACCATTAGAGAGGATTGCTAAGAAAGCTGGTGCTCATAGAGTTTCATCTAGCGCTGTTAAAGAAATAAGAGAAGCAGTTCTGGATGCAGCTGAGACCATTGCTGCGGATGCTGTTGCAGCTTCACATCATGCAGGTAGAGTAACAGTAAAAGCAAAAGATATTAAAATCGCATGCAGATAATTCTTATATTCTGGTGATTTTTTGGATAAGACGATAGCTGTAATTAAGGATTTGAGAAAAGGTAGTTTTATCATCATAGATGATATTCCTTGTAAAGTCGATGATATTAGCGTGACAAAGAGTGGTAAACACGGGGCAGCAAAAGCACGTGTTGATGCGATAGGATTGATGGATGGTAGAAGAAGGAGTCTGGTTAAACCTGCTGATGAGAATGTTGACGTTCCGATCATCCTCAAGAAAAAAGCACAAGTATTAGCCATATCCGGAAATAAAGTCCAACTCATGGACACATCTGATTATTCTATGCTGGAATTAGACATACCAGAAGAATTGAAAGGAAAATTGAACTCGGGTGAAGAAATTAACTATTATGAATTGGCAGGAATCAAGACTCTGAAGGCTTTGAAGTAGAATCTGCCCATTCAATTAAACTTGATTTAACTAATTTATCAATGATACCTATCACAGCAGCTTTTACTATATCCCTATTCCCGTTTACAGAAAAGACATCGGTTATTTGATCAACAGAGGTTTTGCCGTCACATTGAATCCAGACAAGGAAAGTTATAGGGTCGATGTCAAAAGTTTTGTTTGTATCAGGGTCAACAAGGACATAGACATTGCCTAGTTTTGACCATTTCATCTCTTTTGTTTTTCTAGGATACTTCACGCTTTTTCTCCTTCTTCTGGCATCGGTGTGGCAATGTGTTTGATTATGACGACATCACCTATTGACTGTACCATAGGATAAGGGATTATAATTCCTTTTTTCTCCCCGACCATCTTACCTAGGAAAGTTCCTTTAGCGGCTGAGATGACTAATGACCTGACTTTGAACCTTGCTAAATCAAATTCAACATCAGCAACTTTTCCACAGTAGAATCCCCTGTCCGTAAAAACATCCTTCCCAAACATCTCTGAAATATCCTTCACTGTGATTGGCATAAGATTTAACCTCCTAAGTAATATATAGGTACAATCTTTTTTAAACTTTCACAGATTAATAATTAGGTGTTAGAGAGTGCCGAGATACCCTAACCTGGTATGGGACTAGTCTGCTAAACTAGCGGCCGAAAGGCCTTGTGGGTTCAAATCCCACTCTCGGCGTGTGAAATTTAAGTATACGATTTAAGAATAAAATTGTAATTCAAACGGGTCGATGGTCTAGTCCGGTTAATTAATGGCCGAAAGACATCGCTTTGACGTGGCGAGAACCCCAGGTTCAAATCCTGGTCGACCCATAAAGTAATATAGGGTTTATCATAAATTAACAAAGAAGCTCCCGTAGTCTAGTCCGGTCAAGGATATAGGCCTTTCGAGCCCGAGACCTGGGTTCAAATCCCAGCGGGAGCATTTTACAGTGAACAGATGAAATACAACATAAAAGTCAAACTCCATGAAGATTTCTTGAAAGCTGACGGTGAAAACATTCTAGTCGGTTTGAAATCAAAACCAGAAAAAGGAGAGGCAAACAAAGAATTGATAAAGAAATTAGCTGAACATTTTAACATACATTCTTCTCGTGTAAGAATTCTATCTGGTTTCAAGTCAAGGAACAAAATAGTAGAAATCCTATAATTTTATAAGTTAAACTTTTATATATCCAATTGAGCAGGGGTTGCCAAGTCTGGTCAAAGGCACAGGCCTTAGGAGCCTGTCCGTTAGTCGGTTCATGAGTTCAAATCTCATCCCCTGCATTTTTTGAATGTTTTATATCACTATTTCTTTAAAATTATAACCATGGAAAAAGAGATGATTTTACTTATTTTAACAGGAATAATTTATGGAGCGGCAGCCCCCGCAGCACAATTTTTATTGAACCTCGGCTTATCTTCCTATGAAATAGCAGTTACAACAACAATGATTCCGACTATTTTATTTTTAATTCTGTCAGCCTCCAAGAAAGAAATCATACAAAGGAAAGACATAAAATTCTTCTTACTTATTGGTTTTTTGAATAGTGTACTAGAGTTAACTTGGTTAGGCAGCATTTCTCTTGGTACACCAGTCTCTATATTTACTTTATTGCTTTACACACAGCCTTTATGGACCATTATTTTTGGTAGAATATTCTTTAAAGAAAAAATAACTAGGTTGAAGATAAGTTCATTGATAATTGTTTTAGTCGGCGTTTTAATTCTAGTATCACCATGGGACATTAAAACTAACTTAAACCTAACTGGGATGATATTAGCAGGGTTGAGTGGACTACTTTATTCTTTATTTTTAATCGTAAGTAAAGAAGCAACGAACAGAAAAATTCATTACACTAAATATATGTTCGGCTTCTCAATTTTTACGATATTCTGGCTGTTGACAATACAACCGTTTTATAAAATAATGATAAAAAATGATGTTTTAACTAGATTGAATGTAAACGTCATTTCAAACAAAATATTTGAGATAATTCTAGGCAGTATCATAATAAAAATTATACCTGTAGTCTTATTGTACAAAAGTATCTCTAAAATCAAAATTTCAACTGCAGGGATAGTACTGTTGATCGAACCTGTAATCGCTAGTGTTTTAGCATATTTTCTGTTTAATCAGCCAATCACTCAATCTGTGATAATTGGAGGTTTTCTAATAATTTTTTCAAATTATCTTGTTTTAAGAAAAAGTGAATCATAACGTCTTTGAAAGAGAAAGAATGACAAAACTTATCACAGTCAAAAACAGCGATGTCAGATAAAATTCTGCGCCAACACCCATACCTATAGCTGCTACTATCCAGAGTGATGCTGCCGTGGTAAGGCCTGAGATCCTATTTTTATCCTTGAATATAGTACCCGCACCCAAGAAACCTATACCTGTGACTATCTGACCGATCATTTTTGTCGGGTCATCTGGCGATAATATCAATGACATATCTGTAATGAAATTTGCTCCCATACAGACGAGCATATGTGTCCTCATACCAGCAGGTTTGTTCAATTTTTCTCTAGTATAACCTATGACAAAACCACAAAAAGCTGACAAGAGCAGTTTTAATATAATCTGAAATTCTTGTTCTAAAATCATAATATCATCTTTCAATTTTTGATTAAATAAATTTGTAAAAAAACAGTTCTGATATTTATTTAAAGTTCTGAACAAGACATAATTTAGGTGATTTAATCTGGTAAAGAAGAAGGGCTTCCCATCAATCGGCGAGATTGTCATGGTTACAGTAACTAACATGACTCCTTATTCTGCTCTTTGTCGATTGGATGAATATCCTGGAAAAGAGGGAATGATTCACATATCAGAAGTATCCGGAAAATGGGTTAGGGACATAAGAAAATTCATCAAGCCGAACAGGAATTACATAGTCAAAGTCTTGAGAGTGGATGAAGACAAAGGCCACATAGCGCTTAGTTTGAAAAGAGTGGCCAAGGTAGACAGAACGAGAAAGATGCAGTCTTACAACTATGAGAAAAAAGCAGAGAAAATATTGATGAAGATAGCGAGAAGAGAAAAAATAACTTTGGAGAAAGCGTATGAATCGATCGGTTATCAACTGCAAGAAAAATTCGACGATATGTTCGAAGCTTTTAAACTCGCTGCTGAATCACCAGATAAACTAATCGAAATGGGGATAGAAAAAAAATGGGTTCAAATCATTCATGAGGTTGCCAAAGAATTCATTCAAAAAAAGAAGATAAAAATAAAGGCAGAGTTGGACCTGAAATTTTATACAGGTGATGGAGTAGAAAGAATAAAAGAATTCTTGAACAACTTAATCAATAAATATGGAATAAACATAAAGTATATTAGTGCTCCAAAATACAGCGTTGAGATAGAGAGCAATAACCCGAAGTTAGCACAAAAAGAATTGGTAAAACAGTTGACCAATGCCATAGCTAACATAAAAGATGGTGAAGCTGAATTTAAGATAGTAGGTGAGAAAAATGACTGAAACAAAGATTAAGGTTCATAAGGACATGCCTAAACTGAAAGACCCCGTATTCATAGAAGGCTTGCCTGGGGTTGGAAATGTCGGTAGGATTGCTGCTGGTTATCTATCCGAGCAATTGAAAGCTGAAGAATTTGCCGAATTGTTCTCATCACATTTTCTACCGTTTGTCTTGCTCCATCAAAGCGGAGCTGTCCATGTGCTCAAGAATGAATTCTTTTTCTGGAAGGCTAAGAAAAAAGGCCAGAGAGATTTAGTGATATTGATAGGCGATAGTCAAAGCATCGACCCTCAAGGACATTATGAGATTGTCGAGACTGTACTAGATTTTTTAGAAAAACTAAACGTGAAAGAAATAATAACGATAGCTGGCTTGAACGTTGGTAAAATGGATAGAGACCCAAAAGTCATCGGGGCAGTGAGCGACTCTGAACTCATAAAAAAATACAGTAATTATGGCATAGATTTTGATGCTGGCAGTAAGGTTGGAACAATAGTCGGTGCATCTGGTTTATTCTTAGGTTTAGGGAGGTACAGGGGAATGAAAGGTCTTTGTTTACTGGGTGAAACATCTGGGTTCCCGATAATCCCCGACCCAAAGAGCGCTGAAGTTGTTTTGAGAACTTTAACAAAAATACTCAACATAAAGATAGACATGGATAAACTAGAGGACAAAGTCAAGGAAATGGAGAATTTCATGAAAAAGATAGAAAAAGTTCAAAGCAGGGCAATAAGACAATTGATATCACAACAAATGCAACAACCGGCTGGGGAAAAGGAAGAAGAGGAACTGAGGTACATAGGATAAACTTAAGAATTTTCGTTTTTATAAAGTGAGTTCATGACAGAGGAACTATTAATCCCAAAACAAGACTATTTGCATGCTGGAATACACATAGGAATGAAGTCCAGGACTGCAGACATGAAGAAGTTCATCTATAAAGTGAGGGAAGACGGGTTGGCTGTTCTGGACTTGAAGATGCTAGACGAGAGGATAACAACATCAGGAAAGTTTTTGTCGAATCAAAAGAAAATACTGCTTGTTGGAAGAAAATTGAACTCTCATACGCCCGTGAAAAAATTCTGTGAAGTCGTTGGCTGTGATTATATAATAGGTAGGTTTATGCCAGGAACTTTAACTAACCCTAGTTATAAGAAATTTCTTGAACCCGATGTTGTTCTTCTGACAGACCCATTGTCAGATTATCAGGCGCTGAAAGAGGCTGTTAACAGCAGAATACCTGTTGTTGCCCTATGTGACACTTTTAACGAGACGAGAAATGTTGATTTTACCATCCCATGCAACAACAAAGGAAGGAAATCGCTTGCTTTGATTTATTGGTTGTTGGCTAGAGAAATACTGAAGAGTAGGGGAGAAAAGGAATTCAATCATAAAGTCGAAGACTTCATGGGAGCAGAAGCAGAAGGGGAAGAGGAGAAATAAGCTTTAAATATATCTTGTTCTAATTAAGTTTGGAGTGAGTTGGTTAGATAGCTTCGCCTTTCCTTCAAAAGAAAGGTGAGGAAGTTCCATCCATGGAGGGACCGAAAGGAGATTGAGAAGTCTGTTTTCGATATCAGAAACGAGACCACGCGAGTGGATGAAACGGATCGAAAAACCCGGTGAAATGCAAGCTGAAAAAGCGCTTAGACGAATGCTATCTAAAAACAGAAGATGGGCTAAAACCAACACACTCTTATAATTTTTCTTAAAATCTTTCAATCAACCAGAATAAAATAGGTTTTTGTTCTGGAAAAAGAAATTTAAATTATGAGAAAATGACACATTATCTGATAGAGTTTAGATTTCAAGGAACAGCAAAAAAAGAGATAAAAAGATTGATATGGGAAGTAAACAGAATTTTTCATATTAGACCGAAGCAGAGACTTGTACCTCATATTACAATAGTTGCTACCTTTTTTACAAGAGACCAAAATCGATTAGTTAGGGATTTCAATGACATCTGCAATAAAAACCAATTAATAAAATTCAATATAAATGGTTACGGATGTTTTAACGGTTCTAAAGTAGTTTATGTTAAAATTGAACCCAGTAAAGAAATGATTAAGTTCAGAGAAGACTTAATAAACCAGCTAAAAAGTTATTGTAAGCTAAGCTCTACAGATGTTTTTTCTTTTCTTGGTATAATTAAAATTATAAAAAAATATTCCCCTCATGCGACTATTGCAATGAAATTGAATAAATCGAGGTTTCAAAAAGTTAAAGATTATGTTAATAGAAAAGAAGAACCTTCAAGAGAGTATGTTTTAGCAAGAGCAACTCTTATTAAAGATAGAATAATACTTTATGAATATGACTTTCTGCTAAGAAGGCTTTTAAACAGATCACAAGCAAAAAGTAAAGAAGTATATTTTGAAACTTTAGAGAAAATTAGACAAATTCGATAATAATCAGATAGATTTTTGTTATTAACGGAAGGCAATCTTTTACCTCTTTTAATCAACCTCATCTATTCCCCCAACTATTTCGCTCGGTCCACTTTCTTCATCAACATCTAAAGACGCTCTCCAGTCATCAACTTCTGTAAGATTAACTTTTACTAAATTTGCAGATATTTTTTCTTCATGCGACAACATGGATTCTAAAAATTTCTGTGCATTTTCTTTTGTACTTGAAATCGAACCCTTGTAATAACGATTACTTTTTGTATCCTTGACTACCCAAAATTCCTTTTCGATGAATTCATCTGGTATTTCTTTTCCCATAATCTATTCCCCTCTTAATCTAAATTATATTCTCAATTTATATTTCATTTTTTTAAACATCAAAAAACTGAACCAGACAAATAATCAAACTTTTAAATCTTCATGTGTTTAATTATTGAGTGATAATATGGCTAAAAAAGATAGATTCTCAATGCCCATGGGTATGGCAGGTATAACTAGGTATGGCGAGGGCAAAGAGGAGATAAAGATTAAACCTAAGTACGTGGTTGCTTTCTGTATTACTGTAGTTGTAATAGAAGTTATATTGAAGGTATTCAATTTTTAAAGTAATTTTGCTATTCCCCTTATTCCCCTCTATTTTTAATTTTAAACTATAAAATAAATACCATGAAAAAATTCAAGTTTATCGATATAACAACAGCTGATGTAGCATTCGAATCTTATGGTAAAGACCTAAACGAGCTTTTTGCTAACTCTGCTTTAGCGATGTTTGAAGTTATGATAAACACTAAACAAATAAAACCAAAAGTTGAAAAAAAAGTAAAAATAACGGGAAATGATTTACAATCTTTAATGTTCAACTGGCTCAATAATCTATTACTTTTTGTTGATTCAGAGAACTTGGCATTTTCTGATTTTAAAACAAAAGTTAATGAGAAGAATTTTACTTTAAACGCTGTTTGCAAAGGAGAAAAAATCAGCCCTAGAGAACATGAGGTTAGAACCGGAGTAAAAGCATGCACATACCATCAGATGAAGGTTGAAAAAAATAAAATTTGGAAAGCTCAAGTTATTTTGGATATTTGAGTGAAAAAAATGAAGAAATGTCCAAACTGTGGTAACAAAAGCTTGGAATTTATTTTGAATGAATGGACTTGTTTAGAGTGTGAATATCACTCACAAAAACTAACAAAAAATGTGAAAAAAACATTTAGGTAAAATTCATTTTTTATTCAACTAGTAATTCTCGCAAAGCAATTCATAAAAACTTTGTGGATGTTTACAAGCAGGACATTCTTTTGGAGCTTCTTTTCCTTCATGTACGTAGCCGCAATTCCTACACTTCCATTTCACAACTTTATCTTTTTTGAATACTGTTCCGTTTTTTACATTCTCTAAAAGTTTCCTGTATCTTTTTTCATGCTGCTCTTCAACCTCTCCGATTTCTTTGAAGGAACCTGCAATTTCATTGAACCCTTCATCCCTCGCTATCTTTTCAAATTCAGGATATATCGTTCCCCATTCCATCTTCTCACCTTCAGCAGCAGCAAGAAGATTTTCAGTGGTCGTTCCAATTTTTCCAGCAGGGTAACTAGCTTCTATAGTAACATCTCCGCCTTCAAGATGTTTGAAAAAAACCTTTGCATGTTCTTTTTCATTGTCAGCAGTCTCTTCGAATATAGCTGCGATTTGTTCAAACCCTTCTTTTCTTGCAACACTAGCGAAAAAGGTGTATCTGTTCCTTGCCTGACTTTCTCCAGCAAATGCCTTTAGAAGATTTTTTTCAGTTTCATTCCCTCTCAACTTTTTCATAAACCAACCCCCAATTTTGATCATTAATTAAAATCATCCTTTAATTACGCCTATAGGAAGAAAATTCACTACTCTTTTTCCAATGCCTGCTTCATCACTAACTCTTGCAACCTCATCTATTTCTTTATAGACTTCAGGAGCTTCTTCAGCGATAACTTTCCAAGTCGCAGCCCTGATTAAGATGCCTCTTTTCTCTAAATCAGCTTTGATTTGTTCTCCCCTCAAATGCCTTAACGCTCCTGATCTAGATTGGGTCCTTCCAGCACCATGCGCAGTAGAATAGAAAGTATCTTTTGCAGTCTCAGTTCCAACTAACAAATAACTAGAAGTTCCCATAGAACCTGGTAAAATAATCGCCTGTCCTACGTTTTGATGTTCTTTTGGAATTTCAGGACTTCTAGGTGGAAATGCTCTAGTCGCACCTTTTCTATGCAGATAAACTTTTTTCTTCTCTCCATCTATTTCATGAGTTTCAATCTTTCCTATGTTATGGGCAACATCATACACGACTTCTAAACCAATATCTTCTAACTTCATCCCTAAAATCTTTACAAAACTTTCTCTCATCCAATGCATGATCAAAGACCTGTTAGTCCATGCATAATTAGCTGCGCAAGCCATAGCAGAAAAATAATCTTCACATTCTTTCGTTCCAGAGGGAGCATATACTAGTTCTCTATCAGGAAGATTCCTTATTTTATCCCTGAATTTTGATTCTAAAATTCTTAGATAATCTGTACAAACTTGATGCCCAAACCCTCTTGATCCTGTGTGTATCATAACGCAAACTTGTCCAGGTTTTTCTATTCCAAAAACTTTTGCAACTTCTGGTAAGAAAATTTTATCCACGGTCTGAATTTCGAGAAAATGATTCCCAGCCCCTAAAGTGCCGAGTTGTGGTGCACCTCTTTTTTTTGCTTCGTTAGAAATTTTTGTTGAATCAGCGCCTTTCATACAGCCATTCTCTTCTAAGAATTCTAGATCTTTCTCAGTTCCATAACCATTTTCAGCAGCCCATTTTGCACCGTTGACTAAAACTTCATCCAATTCAGAGAAACTCAACCTGACTTTTCCAGTTTCTCCAACACCAGAAGGAACATTC
>CAZRNP010000044.1:0-9781 GCA_964601485.1 uncultured archaeon | reverse complement strand
GCAAAATATGCTGAACGAACTATCCATCTAAAAGATGGAAAAATTGTAGAAGGAGGTTAAAAAATGAAAAAACTATTATTCCTACTTATCTTGGTAGGTGTTTTATCGGTAAACTCGATAGTAAGTGCAGAGATTATAACCACAAAATCAGGGAGTATAATCTATAAAGACGTCTCTTTAAAAACTACCTTTGTGAATCAGGATCCATACCCGGCTGAGCCTAACGCATACGTAAACTTGGTGTTCAAGCTCGAGAATTGGGGGACTGAAAAAGCAGAAAATACAGTTTTTGAATTATTGCCAGAGTACCCATTCTCTCTAGATAATGGTGTGAGTGCTACCAAAGAACTAGGCACGATAAACGGAGTGCAAACTAATCAAAATGCATTTTTGATAAAATACAAAGTAAGAGTGGATAAAGATGCACTGGATGATGAGAGTGAAATAGGGGTAAAGTGTACATACAACTATGCTGCAGAAAATGGTGCAGTTGTTACAGATAAATTCAACGTAACAGTATCTAACCCGCGAACAGATTTTGATGTAGTTGTACAGGATTCAACTGCAGGCACCACAACATTAGCGATAGCTAACATAGGAGCAAATACAGGGTATTCTCTGATTGTGAGAATTCCAGAGCAACAGAATTTCGGAGTAACAGGTACTTCTGCTAACATCATTGGCAACCTAAATGCTGGAGACTATACACTCGTAAGTTTTCAGATAACATCGAATACAGGCATTGCTAATATCACCGGTACGAGGGGAAATATACCACCAACAGGGGGGAATATGACACAAATTAGACCATCATTCAACAGAACAGCATCCAACATCTCTATGGTTGGGGGTGGAAATCTTGCTGTTGAAATCTCTTATACAGACACGCTTGGCATAAGAAGAACTGTTCAAAAGGAAGTTAGGCTAGATGCGAGTGGAACAACCAGAACAGGGACAATAACACGATCAACAACTCAAGGAACTCAATTACAGTTACCTAGTGGAGGTCTTATGTACATAGGAATCGGTGTAGTTGGGATAATCGTAATAGTGGTAATATTCAGATTAAGAAGAAAAAGGAAGAAGAAATGAAATTAAACGATATAATAAAACTCTCTATGAATAGCCTGTCGCATAGAGGGTTGAGAAGTTGGCTGACTATTCTAGGGATAGTCATAGGTGTGGCAGCAGTTGTCTCTATAATATCTATAGGATCGGGTACGCGACAAGCCATCTCATCTCAATTGGGTGGTTTGGGTGCTAATATTATTACAGTTTCCCCTGGATTTGAGAGAGCTTTCGGTGGTGGTTTTGGAGGACCTGAAGAAGGAAGAAGACAAACTGCAGTTACAAACCCACAAAATTTGACGAACAAAGATGTTCAGATTATAAAATCTATTTCTGGTGTTCAATTCGTGGATGGTATAATCTCTGAAAGGCTTGATGTTACCTACTTAGGACAAACTGCTTCTCTATCAGTCCAGGGAATCGATCCATTGGCTTGGAGAGAAATGACAACTTCCCAATTAGATTCAGGCAGGTTTCTGACGCCAAGCGATGGAAATGTTATCGTAATCGGATATAACATTGCAAATAATGTATTCAAAAAACCGCTCGTGTTAAACACGCAAATAAATATCGAAGGAAAAATGTTTAGTGTTGTTGGCATATTACAGCAATCTGGAGGAGGCTTTGGAGGTGGAGGAGGTTTTGGTGGAGGCGATAGCACAATTATAATGCCAATAAATACAGCGAGAACAATCATTACAAGTGTGACAACAAACCAGTTTTCATCCATACAAGTTAAGGTAGCTGATGCAGGATTAGTCGGCGAAATTACAAACGTTACTGAAGAAAGATTATTACTTTCCAGACATGAAACAGACAATACAAAAGATTTCTCAATTACATCTGCTCAACAAATTCAGGGAACGATTTCAAATGTGATGGGAACGCTGACCTTATTCCTTACTGGTATAGCTGCTATATCCTTGCTAGTAGGTGCTATAGGTATAGCGAACACGATGTTCATGTCTGTGATGGAAAGAACAAGACAGATTGGAACTTTGAAGGCTTTAGGAGCCACGAACTTTGAGATTATGAAATTATTTGTATTCGAATCTGCGATGATCGGTTTTATGGGCGGGTTGATAGGTATTTTTCTAGGGTTTATCGCTGCTGGCACGGTTTCTGAACTTGGAGTTAGAATAATAGGAGTTGGTGGAGGAAGAGGCGGTTTAGGGAGTAATTTAACAGTAATCACACCTGAACTGGTTTTGTTTTCCATAGGATTCTCTGTTTTCATAGGAGCTATATCTGGTTTAATTCCTGCAAGAAGGGCAGCTAGTTTACAACCAATTGAAGCATTACGCTACGAATAAGTACTTTGAAAAACACCACAATCAGATAGATTTTTGTTCTTGGGGAAGGTTTAACCTTTTTTTAGCAAAGAACTTGAAAGCAACAAAGACTATCACTAAGACAATCAATGCTATCACGATAACTAAAGAAGAACCTCGTAATAAGGCAAGTTGAGTTTCTTGCATCATATTCATATTAGTCCTTATGAAAGACAGGGAAAAAATCAAACCGAGTAAAACGATATAAGCGATCGCAATTTTTTTGTAAACCATAAATATTGTTTTGTTTCTTTAGTTAAAAAATGTTAGCAGTTCACAGAATCAAACAATTTTTTGTTCTTGAATGAGAACATCTGGTTTAAAAATACTTACTGTACCCAAACGACGAGGTATTTTATACATATCTACTATATCATCTCTAGTTTTATGAGAAAGACGATGATGAGTAACAGGGGTATTATATCTATTCATATCATTGTCAATAAAAAGTTCGTATATTCCAGGTTCTTTTTCTTCATAAAGGATTACTGATAAATCACCTATACGTTCCAAATAAATGAGTAGAAATGTTTCACCAGGGGTTTGACGACCCCGTCCCCAAGAACGTGCAATTTCATAAGTTGTTGTATAATAATTTGGATATTTTATTATCCTACAACCAGGAAACGATTCTGTTAGACATTTCATTATCGCTTTTTTCTTTTCTTCCTTCATTTCTGGTTTATCGTATTATGGTTTTATTTTAAACAAAACCCATGTTGGTACATCCATAATAATTGGTTCAATATATTAAACTTAAGAGTTTTTGGTATACTATAAATAATTTTTAATATACTGAATATAATCAGAATCATATAGATTTTTTTATTATAGTATTACAGTATATTTATGTTGGTGTAAAACATGGAAAAAATCAAATACAAAAAAAAGATGAAAGAATTAGAATACAACGAAGAAGATCAAGAAGATGATGACGAAGATTTTGAAAAAAAAGAATTGACAAACTTGGATGAAGAAGAATTCGAAAAAGATACTGAAGAAAACGAAGAATACAAAGAAGAAGATTATGATGAGAAAGAATAGTTAATTTGCAAAATTATTTATCTCGGTTATTGAATAATAAATGAAATGGAACATTCATTGAAAATAGGGATTTGTTTCGGTTTAACCTCTGCGATAATCACAACGCTTGGACTTATTGTAGGTTTACATTCAGGTACGCATTCAAAAATCGTTGTTCTCGGTGGTATATTAACAATAGCAATAGCAGATGCATTTTCAGATGCTTTAGGAATTCATATTTCTGAGGAGTCTGAATTAAAACACACCAAAAAAGAAATATGGAAATCAACATATTCTACATTTTTATCTAAGTTTTTTGCATTAACATTTATTGTTCCAGTCTTACTTTTTGAACTTTCAACGGCAATTATTATAAGCATAATATGGGGTTTAGTCATGTTAGCTGCTCTTAGTTTAACCATATCCAGAGAGAAAAAAGAAAATCCTTTAGAATCGATTGGAGAACATTTGATCATCGCATTGGTTGTCATAGTGATAACTCATTATGCCGGTGAATGGATATCATCAATGCTTATTTAAACACTAAACAGGATAACGTTCTAATTTTCTTTTTATTATTTAAAACCAATTATTCTATAGTGGTAGAATGGGTCTAAAATCATTAGTAGTATCATTCTGTTTGATATGGGTAGGGATAGGGTTTGTTTTTCTCGGGTTGAACGCTTTTATATCATTCAATTTATCCCCAGGTTCAACACAATACTACATCGGTATGTTATTAATATCCATGGGTTTATTCTCAGTCGTAATAGGAGCATGTTACGTGATTAAAGAATTGACTTGATGTTATTTTTTATTCAAAAATTTACTATCTAAACAATCTCAAAGAATTCAAAAGTGGGAAAAAGTCAAAGATAAAATTATAAGCTGCTGCTCCATCAGGTTCCAAAATTTTAGCAAAAACTAAGGTAAGTCCTATTATATTTAGTGTTATCCAAAGAAACAAATTTTGATAAACAACTTTTAATGTTGACTTACTGATTCTCATTAATTCAGGTATTTGAGTTAAATCATCTCTCATTAATGCAATATCAGCAGATTCAATTGCTGCATCAGTACCAATCACCCCCATAGCAATCCCTACATCTGCTAGACTCAGCGCAGCGGCATCATTAATACCATCACCAATCATTATCGTTTTGTAATCTTTACTTAGATACTTCTTTAAATGAGTCAATTTATCTTCTGGTAAAAGATTGGCATAAAATTCATCAACACCAGCTTCACTTGCTACCCTTTGAGCAACTTTCTCATTATCACCTGTAAGCATCACAGTTTTTTCTATACCTAATTTTTTTAATTCTAAAATAGTCTCTTTAATTTGCGGTCTTATTTCATCAGATAAAGTAACAAAGCCAACAATTCTATCATCCAATCCGATTAAAGTAGTATTAAACCCTTTATTCTTTTCTTCATCAATAACTTTCAACTCTTCGTCTGTTATTTTAATTTTTAATTCTTCAAAGAATGAAATTTTACCACTGAAAATTTTTCTATCTTTGTACGTTGCAACTGCACCTTTACCGCTGTATTCCATAAATTTTTCAGGCTCACGAATGGAAATGTTTTTTTCTTTCGCATATTTAGTGATTGCTTTAGACACAGGATGTTTTGACATTAAAGATATTGAACCAGCTAATTTCAAAACTTCTTCTGTGGGTTTATTATCAAAGACAAAAATATTTTCCACTTTCATTCTACCGAAAGTTATTGTACCTGTTTTATCAACAATTAGAATCTTTGATTTTGTCAATGCTTCAATAAAATCACCACCCTTGATAATGACACCATGTCTTGCTCCATGTGTTATTGAAGTAATGAATGCCAAGGGAATGGCGATTGCAAGTTCATCAGCGCAACTTACAAGTAACACTGATAAAACCAAGTTTACATTTCGAAAGATGATATACAAGAAAAAAGAGCCGATAATAGTAAGGATTATATACCATTTACTGAATTTATCGCTCAGAGTACTAATCGGCGCTTTATTTTTCTGAGAATTTTCAACCAATTGAATAATTTTTGCAAATGTTGTCTCTTCACTAATTTTTTCTGTTCTTATAATAAAATTACCAGAGCTTACCATGGTCGAACTGAAAACTTCATCCCCCCTTTTCTTGAATATTGGAAGGGATTCTCCAGTCAACGATGACTGATCAACCTCTGCTTCTCCACTTTCAACAATCCCATCAATTGGAATTCTTTCACCCAGCCCAACAAGTATTAAATCACCTTTTTTAACTTGTTCAACAGGAATTTCAATAAACCCGCCATCAGTTTTAATTTTGGCCTTTTGTGGTTTTAGTTTTAGTAACTTTTGAATTGCACGACGGGATCGGTTTTTGGTGTAATCGGATAATATTCTTGCCGATGTGATCATTAAATTGATAAAAATTACAGATGTCCATTCCTTTTCAATTAAAGAAACGATAAGAGCAATACTCGCCAATAAATCAGTCGAAATTTTTTTATTTTTTAAAGATCGTATACTACTAAAAAAAACTGGTAGAGTGGTAACACAAGCGACTGTTATTAAAATTATTTCAGTAAAATTTTGTGGAGTTATTTTAAAGTAGGTAATTATTAAGATTATCGCTAAAATTAGCCAAAGAATACCATCAAAACTTAATAGGAAACGTAATTTTTTTAGTATACTCATTTTCATTCCTTGATCTTGTAATTAATAGAATTATATAGAAAAAATCACCCTTAAAGATTGGTTTTTATCATAACAGAAAGATTTATATCTAAAAATCAAATATGAAGCATTAAACATAAGGAGGGGATTATTTGTTTAGTCATAAAAATTCGGCTGGAGTACCATTCTACTTGCATTCGAAGGATGTAAAACTTAGAGGAGATAGAATGCAGAAAATTTTCTACTTCTCGAAAGATTCTTCAGGATGTATAGAAATGCCGAGTGGATATATTGTTATTGAGAATAAAAGAACTAGACTTCCACTCTTGAAGAAGAAGTAGTTTTTTCTTTTTCTTCTTTTTTTCTATAAAAATTAATTTTCAAATTTTTTATCAGTTGAGTTGATTAAAAATGAATGTGTCTAACCTAATTTTCTGAAGAAAAGGCTTAAATCGTTTAACTTACTATTTCATTTTCGGAACATGTATGGTTGAAAGAAAGTTACTGCTGGGAAATGAAGCGATCGCCAGAGGAGCTTTTGAAGGTGGGGTATCACATGGTAGTGGATATCCTGGAACACCAAGTAGTGAAATTCTTAGTTATCTAGCTCTTCTTGGAGAAAAATATCCTCATATTTATGTAGAATGGTCAACAAATGAAGCGGTAGGGTTTGGAACCGCATATGGTGCAGCTTTGGTTGGTAAAAGATCAATCGTCACGATGAAGCATGTTGGGTTAAATGTTGCTGCAGATTACTTTATGGGAGCAGCTTATACTGGAATTAATGCTGGTTTAGTAGTGGTCAGTGTGGATGATCCTGGTTGTTATAGTTCTCAGAATGAGCAGGACAATAGATACTATTCAAGACTCGGTCATATACCGATGTTAGAACCATCTGATTCGCAAGAATGTTTAGATTTCACAAAAGGAGCTTTCCATATTAGTGAAGAGTATGATATTCCTGTTTTACTGAGGTCTACAATGCGTGTAAGTCATACGAGAACACCTGTCGTACTAGGAGAAAGGGTAGAAGTAGAACCAAAAAACTATGAGCCAAAATCTGAAAAATACTTGTGTTTACCTGGTAATTCTAGGAATATGCGTGTTGCCCTTGAACAAAAATTGTTCAAGTTGGGAGAAGAATCGGATAATAGTCATTTAAATAGAATAGAATTGAGTGATACAAAAGTTGGAATTATTACGTCAGGAATTGTTTACCAATATGTTAAAGAAGCATGGCCTAACGCTTCTATTCTTAAATTGGGAATGACGCATCCATTACCCAGAAAAAAAATCAGAGAGTTTGCTGAAAAAGTAGAAAAATTAAAAGTTGTAGAAGAATTGAGCCCATTCTTAGAAGAACAAATGCTAGCAATGGGTATGAAACTTGTAGATACTGGAAAAATTTCTAGAATCGGCGAGCTAAGTCCTGAAATCATCGCTGGGATAAAACCAAATATCAGTTATACGATGCCTAGACCACCTAAGTTTTGTGGCGGATGTTATTATGACACTGTATTCACGAAACTGAAAGAACTGCGTGATGAAGAAGGGATAAGATTTATTGGTGATATTGGTTGTTACACATTAAGTGGTTTACCACCATACGAAGTCTTAGAAACAACATTATGCATGGGTGCTAGCATACCGATGGCTAGTGCGATGAGTAGAGAAGGAAAATATGTAGCAGTCATAGGTGATTCAACTTTTTTGCATACTGGTTTACCAGGCTTAGCAAATGCTGTTCATAACAATTATAATGTGACAATCATAATTACTGATAATAAAACAACAGCGATGACAGGTGCACAAGATCATGCTGGAACTGATTATAATCTAATGGGAAAAGAGTCAAAAAAAATAGATTTAAAAACAGTAGTAGAAGCGATGGGTGCCAAGTGTAAAAGGGTTGAAGTTTTAAAAGATCCGAAAAAAAGTCCGAACGAATTCAAACAAGCCGTATCCGATGCTGTCTGTTCTCCTGGTGTTAACGTTGTAATCGCGGATGGTGTTTGTCTTCAATATGCTAGAATGAGGCATAAGAGAGAATGAAAGATAAAACAGATATAATAATCTCTGGTTGTGGGGGCCAAGGAGTTATTACTGTTGCAACGATTGTAGCTGATGCGTTATTAAAATCTGGGTACGATGCCAAGCAAACAGAAATTCATGGAATGTCTCAGAGAGAGGGAAGTGTTGAATGTCATGTTCGTGCTGGGACAAAAGTTTATTCCCCGAAAATCATGTATGGTCAAGCAGATTATTTGTTAGGATTAGAAATGTTGGAAGCTTATAGATGGAGAGATTTCCTAAATAAAGACAGTTTAGCATTAGTCAATAAAAAAGAAATAGAAACAGTACCTGTAAAACTTGGCTTAGTAGAATACCCACGAAACATAGCAGAAGAGATGAAAAGAATTTGTAAAACTGTAACAGTTGATTGTTCGAGTGAACTTCAAAAAATTGGATTAACTCATACTTTCACTAGTGTTCACATGGTAGGTTTACTTTCTAGTCGTTTGTATTCCGTCGATGAAAATATCTGGTATTCAGTCTTAAGAGAGAGATTTTCAGGAAAGTCACTTGATGATAATATAAAAGTTTTCAATGCTGGAAGAAATTATTCACTACAATAAAACTTTAAAAGGAAATCTTTAAATATCATAAGAGAGAATATTTTTTGCCTAAGATAAAATTTTAAATATTTTTTAAGGCTAATTTATTTTGGCATCGATGCAAAGCTCATGTTTTTATGAGTTTGAAGCCCTAATTGGTGAAACTTGTCATTGAATAAGTGTGTGTAAAACACCGCTAATTCCGGATGATCCCGCCGGAGGATACTACTATCTGGGTTCGGCTAAGACATGCGAGTCGAGAGTCTTCGGGACTCGGCGAACTGCTCAGTAATATGTAGTTAACCTACCCTATACTCAGGGATACTCTCGGGAAACTGAGGTTAATACCTGATGGGTGTTCTGTTCTGGAATGATAGAACATCGAAAGGTTACGGTATAGGATGGGACTACATCCTATCAGCCTGTTGGGGGTGTAATGTACCCCCAAAGCTATAACGGGTACGGGCCATGAGAGTGGGGGCCCGGAGATGGATTCTGAGACATGAATCCAGGTCCTACGGGACGCAGCAGTTACGAAAACTTCGCAATGCTCTAACGAGTGACGAGGGAACCTAGAGTGTTCATGCTCTGCATGAACTTTTGCCAACTGCAAACAGGTTGGAGAATAAGGGGTGGGCAAGACGAGTGCCAGCCGCCGCGGTAATACTCGCGCCCCAAGTTGTATCCGCGATTAGTGGGTCTAAAGCGTCCGTAGCCGGTTTGGTAAGTCTCTAGTGAAATTCTCCGGTAAACTGGAGAGCTTGCTGGAGATACTGCCAGACTTGGGACTGGGAGAGGGCAGATGTACTCCTAGGGTAGGGGTAAAATCCTATAATCCTAGGGGGACAACCTGTGGCGAAGGCTTCTACCTAGAACAGGTTCGACGGTGAGGGACGAAACCTAGGGGAGCGATTGGGATTAGATACCCCAGTAGTCCTAGGCGTAAACGATGCCCGTTTGGTGTTACAAACCTTTCGTGGGTTTGTAGTGCCGGAGCGTAGGTGTTAAACGGGCCACCTGGGGAGTACGACCGCAAGGTTGAAACTTAAGGGAATTGGCGGGGGAGCACACAAGGGGTGGAGGCT
>CAZRNP010000043.1:0-9951 GCA_964601485.1 uncultured archaeon | reverse complement strand
CATGACCATGAATGAAACCGAATCTTTCTATCCTGAAACCTTCAGATCCATGAATTTTAATTTCTTCTGGTGACAATTTTTTTATGTAAGTATCATGGTTGCCCAAGCATACATCAACTTTTATTTTTTGAGACAAATCTTTCATGAATTCAGGTATTCCTTTCATCTCTTGATAGTTTATGCCAGGAACGTCGTGTTTAACATCACCGAGTACTATCAGTGTTTTAACTTTAGTTTGTCTTATCAACTTTTCAATGGTTTTTTTCATCTCTTTAACTTGATTCGGTATGTTTATCCCAGACTTATACAATTCATACGAAATTCCAATGTGCAAATCTGCTATCACTATCGCTTTTATGTCAGAAATCAGTAATACTGGATAATTTTTTATAAACCTCATAAAAACAATAACATATTTAAGCTTTAAATTGGTTTAATTTGCCATGTCAATAAACGTTAGAGAAGCCGGTTTAGAAGATATAGATGAGATTTCTTCACTGATAAATGAGATTGTTTTTCCTGTTGGAAATGATATTGGAAAACGTGTACATGAAAGTCATAGAGACGTGAAAAAGAGGATAAAGGATGAAAATTGTGTTTCTTTGGTTGCCGAGACAGAAGGACAAATAATTGGTCATGCTAGAGGTGTCATAACCCATAATGAAGTTAGGGTAGAAAGAGTTGTAGTCGCCGAACCTTACCAAGGAAAAGGTATAGGTACAAAAATTCTCACTGAATTAGAACGTTTGCTACTTGAATATAAAACAAAAAGAGGGCTTAAGAGTCTTTTATCATATGCTCTTATCGAGTGGTATAATAGTGCTTCTTATAGCCTTTTTAAAAAGATTGGTTATGATTTTGGAAGAACAAGAGATGGTGGATATAAATATCATCAAGCCCATAAACGTTTATAAAATTTTGAACTCCTAATAAGTAAAACATGACAAAAATTATAGGAACAGTCATCTCAACTTTTGAAGGTCCATCCACTTTTCAGTTCAACTTCGTGATAAAAGAAGATTCTGAGAAAATACCAGTACATAAAGGACAGTTCATTCAATTAAAAACGGAACAAGGTATCCTGGTCGGAAGAGTGGACGAAATCATCAAGACCAACAGATATTTCATGCAGGCGGAATCGGTCAGAGAATACGAGAAATCCGGAAAACCGTTGATGGACATGTTCCCCGTCGACAGATGGGAATATTTGGTCGGTAAAGCAGTCCCGTTGGGCATATACGACAATAAGATGTTAAAAAGAGTCACTTTCCCGCCATCCCCCGGCTCAAACGTAGAAGAGATAGACAAAGACATTCTTTTCGATTTCCTCGGCTTGGATAAAAAAGGGTTGAGTCTCGGAAAAATTGCTTTCCATGATCTAGATGCTAAATTAAACTTGACAAGGTTATTCCAAAAACACTTGGCAATACTTGCCATTTCAGGAGCAGGGAAATCCCACCTTGTATCAGTCTTCTTAGAAGAATTATTGGACAGGTCTGACGAGATGGGAAGACCTTCTATCATCGTGATAGACCCGCACGGAGAATACGTCGGCTTTGCCGAGGATGAAAACTATTCGAAAAGGACAAAAGTCTTTAACAAAGAATCCCCGTTGAGTATATCCGCCTCTTCCTTATCGCCTTATCAGATAATGGAGTTCTTGCCAGAGATATCGCATGTCCAGAGAAGGGAGCTGATGAAGATAATCCAAGATTTGAGGAATAAGAAAAAAAATTACAGTTTTAAAGAGATGGTCAAAGCGATAGAAGATAGTAATATAAAGAAAGTGACCAAAGACACGATGATAAGCTGGATATCAAACTTGAGCATAACTCACTTGTTCTCCAACATAAATTATCCTTCTATCAAAGATTTAGCCAAGCCAGGGCAGCTGAGTATAATCGATTTGTCTGAGTTTGTAAGACTGAACGAGAAACAGATGATCGTCACTTATTTTGCGAGAAAACTTTTCCAGGAAAGGCATCAGGGCAACATACCACCTTTTATTCTCATTGTTGAGGAATCGCATCAGTTTTGTCCGGAAGGTATAGAAAGACAGGGTGCGATATCGAAGGGAATAATTGAAACGATAGCAAGGGAGGGAAGGAAGTTTCATGCGTCCTTGGTATTGATATCACAAAGACCGATTCAATTGAGCACTACTGCTCTGAGTCAATGCAACACTCACATTCTCTTGAGAATAGTCAACCCTTATGACTTGAAACACATAGCTGAATCTTCTGAGGCTATTACTAATGACTTGATCAAGTCTTTGCCTGGGCTGCAGGTTGGTGAGGCGATCATAACCGGGAATGCTGTCAACCATCCTTTGTTCGTTCAAGTCAGGCAGAGGAAGAGTAAGGAGTCTTCAAGGCTTGGGATGAGTTTTGAGGATGCTATTGCTTCGTACAATAATGGAGTAAAGACAAAGGAAAAAGATTTGGATACTTTTATGTGATTTATTTGAAAAGTAAGGGAGATTAGCTGATCTCAATCACTAGTTCCATCTGAAGAGAATTTCTATATCATAGAAAAATTAAAACATAAATTTCTTCAATACCTTTAATAATTCTTATGAAAACAACTTTGGAAAAACAATTGCTTGAAAAATTAGGACCAGGTTCTTACTTGGGTATAGTGAGAGATGGGAATGTTCATGTCGGTGAATTAAAAGAAATGTACGGCTTATTTGGAATTGATGTACTAACCAATCTAACACCAGAGACGATAATACCATATATTGCTATTGGAACTACTGAAGAAGTGGTATTGGGAAACGACTTATTCAAAAAATTTGGAGGATTAAAAAAGTTTAGATATGCCATTTGTTTTTTACCTAGACAATCAAGAATATTCCCAAGATACACAGATGAAGACTATAGGGCAATGTATTCTGAAGAAAGGAATCAAATTGTTAGTAAAATAATGGAAACAGAAAGAAGGTTAAAAGAAATACAACAAGATTTGTCAAGCTCAGAAAATAGAGAATTAACGATAAGTGTTTCAGCCAGCAGTCATATGTAGAAATTAATTTTCAAAACAATAATCAAATTTTAAACCAAATAAACTCCTATCACATCCACTTTGGTAAACCCCCCAGTTCCTACTGTCTATTCTCTTACAAAAAGACATGATGATTGATTGATAGTAAAACATTTAACACTTTGTTGTCATCAAAAGTAAGCCTTAAATCCTTCACATTATGCAATCTATCTGATGTCAACGAATAGCCTTAAACAACTCAACACAGAAGTGGAAACCACTTTTGAAGAATGCGAAACTCTCTTAGACGAAGCAATTCCCTTAGCAAAAATTATGTTATTCAGTATGAGTGATCTACAAACCGAAAAACTTTCAGAGAATGAAAATGGGCACTACAAAAATGTCAATCTGTATGTGAGGAATTTTTTAGAAAGAGTACAAACTCTTAGAAAAAATGCTAGAAAATCCATAAATGAATATGTCAAATCCCCCAACAAAGCCTCTTTAGACACTATGTTTGATGAAACAAACGATCTTTCAAACACCCTGACAGTTCTTGGAGATACCGGTGTTTTAAATTATATTGATGTAGATGTCAAAGACAAGGGTTTAAAAAAGAGGATTAAAGAAGGCACTGCTACTCGAGAAGATTATGACAAAATTTTGACATTACCAGGTAGAGATTATTTTCTGATGATCATGGGAAAACTCGGTAATTTAGAGGCCGTGACATACAGAGATGAACTTTGTAATTATCTACATGACGCTCACTGGAAGATAGAACACATACACATGGATTTAATTCCAGAGATAATGAAAGTATTGGGATATCAAAAAGGTAAGTCTTAAAACTGTTAAACTATCTCTAAATAGCATCATCTAAGAATTCATGCGTATTGTTTTAATTCTTTAATCATCCCACCGACTATGTTGAATCCACCCTGCCAGAAATTTTCTGAATGTATATCTACACCTACTTCAGCAAGCATCTTTTCTGGACTCCTAGAGCCACCGTATGAAAGCAATTTTGCATACTCTGATACAAACGATTTGCCTTCTTCCTTAAATTTATCATAGAGTGCGAGTGCAAGTAAATTACCGAAAGAGTATGAATAGCAGTAGAAAGGAGTTTTATAAATATGAGGAATGGCTGTCCATTCCCATTTAAATGCTTTAACAAAATTATCGACTGAAATTTGTAGTGATAGTTCTTCTTTCACGGATTGAAAGTCTTCAACATCGTCTTTGAGTGTTTTTAGTTCGACTTCGTATTCTGGGCTAGAAGGAGTTGGAAGTATGTCTGCTAGATTCCAAGATTTCTGTGAAAATCGAGTTTGATCCATAGAGTTAAAATAATAATTAAGAGATAAATTAGTTTACTTTTCTACGGGATAGAAAATGTTGTTGAATCTTTATCGCTATAATAGTCCCATCTTCCAAGATTAAAAGGGTTTAGATACTTTTATGCAATCTATTCGTAATCATAATTATAATCATCTAATTTGACATCCAATACAGTTACTTTGTCTCTTCTTTTAATAATAACATAAAATATTGCAACAATAATGGTCACAATTAGAATAGTTACCAAAATTATCCAAAGAGGTACCTTTATTTCCCAAATTTTTAATGACACTTTAACTGGAATTGTCGTTGTTGTTTGAAGAGCTGATGTGACGATTGTTGATGTTGTTGTTTTAACAAAAGTTGTGGTTGTATAAGTAGTCGTTAATTTTGTTGTTGTTATGCCACCGCCGCCTCCACCACCACCTCCGTCACCACCACCGCTAACTGTAGTGGTAGTGGTTGAAGTTACAACAGTAAAACTCTTTGAAGCCAATGTTGAATTCCAAGTAGAATTGCAATATACACTGTAAACTCCTGTGCTCAATCTAGAAGATTGGGTTATGTTGGTTTGAGTTCCAGTTCCGTTTGGCAACATAGATTGAATAGCTCCAGTATAATTGTTCCAAAGGTAAGTGTAAACACTAGAATTACTTGACCAACAAGTTATGTTGATGGCTGCTGGTTGAATGAAGGTAGTTCCGTTGACTTCTATGTAATTCTCTGCCGATACAACAGTAAAACTCTTTGAAGCCAATGTTGAATTCCAAGTAGAATTGCAATATACACTGTAAACTCCTGTGCTCAATCTAGAAGATTGGGTTATGTTGGTTTGAGTTCCAGTTCCGTTTGGCAACATAGATTGAATAGCTCCAGTATAATTGTTCCAAAGGTAAGTGTAAACACTAGAATTACTTGACCAACAAGTTATGTTGATGGCTGCTGGTTGAATGAAGGTAGTTCCGTTGACTTCTATGTAATTTATATTACTACAATCTTGTGGACAGTTTGCAAAAGTTTCGTTCAAAGATGTGCAGTAACCATCCCCGCAATAAGCATCGTTTAAATAAATTTCTAAATACGGTTTGAGGCCATAAGAATTACTCCATTCCTTACTAGAGAATGAAACTTGCCAGCTTGAAGAACCATCGCTTGAGACTAGAGTTAAATCAGCATTATTATTGTATTTAGATTGATTTATAACATAACTCGTTATGTTGAATTCTACAGTGCTGTTGGTAGTAAAATTACCGCCTGCGCAACAACTAGCTGCACCAGCACCAGCCGCATCATGGCAGGCTTCACACATATTGTCTCCTACAAAAGTTGTGGCATTTAAATCGCATGTATTAGGAGTATCATTGTGATAATGCTGCTGCCAGTATAAAGTGTTTTCATCCCAGCTTTGGAGCACAGGTTTAACTAGTATTGCTGGCCCTCTGGCGTCATAATTTTTATAAAATTCGTTTAGAGCCCAAATTTTCAGAGTGGCATTTTTAACGAGGTACCAAGGCACCTTAACGAAATTTCCATCGTTCGTTAGGCCTCTAGATAGGTTGAAAAACAGATAACTGTATTTATTATCGTTAAAAGTTCCACAAGCACCACCACTACCACAGTTTAAATCCATGTTCACTTGAAGGGTTGTTGACCCTCCAAAATTTGCTTGACATTCGTCCAGCCTGTATGAAATATAACTATCACTGCTTACGTTCACTATCATGAGATTCTGTATATAATCTGTAGTATCCATTTTGACAATCGGTGAAAATTTACCTGTTTTTACGGGAAAAAGCGGTATGAATAGATAAAATAACGTTAGTATTATCACAACCGCAGTGAATTTTTTTATTCTCACAATCTTAATTTCTGTTTTTTAAGATAAAAAATAATCCGTCAAGAAGGTCTTAAGATTTTAGTCGATTCATCTTTTCTTTTTTCTCTTTCTAACCTGTATAAGTTTCCTGTTACAGCTTCTTCTAACCTTTCTTCATGGGTTATAAGGAAGACTTGGTCGACAAAACTTCCTATTCTTGTCCTCAAGGTTTCAGCTAGATCTCCAATAGACCTGTTGTCTAGGTTATGAGTAGGTTCATCGAGGACTAACCACCTCAATTGTGGGGCTAAAACAAGTGAAAAAGCAATTCTTAAAGCTAGGCATGCGATGGAACGTTCACCACCCGATGCGATGCCGTCAGCGTTAACCCATCTTTCCATACGATCTTTTAACTGTAAGACATAATCCCCAGCTTCAATGTTTAAAGCTATACCTATGAAATCTTCGTAAGGATACAGGTTTGGCCATATCTCACTCATCGTGTAGTTGACCGCATCGATGAATTCTGTCCTTAGTTCTGTTTGTGTTTGCTCCAATGCTTTCTCAAATATTTTCAAGTCGTTGGTTATTTTTTCCATCCTTACTATTTCTGATTTTTGCTTTTCTATCGTTTTGATTTTCTCTTCTTCCTCTATTTTTCTTGTTTCCTTTTCCTTGAAAGATTGGTTCAAATTCTTCAGTCGTTCTTCGTATTCAGATTTTTTACCCACAATTTCAGTGAATTCTTTCCTGAGTTTTTCTACGTCTTGGTCTTTTAGTTGTTTGTTTATCTCGGTAATTTTCATCCTAACATCTTCAATCCTAGAGTTCAAGTAGTTCAGACGTGATTTTTTATTATCAATCTCAGAAGTTCTGGAGTAGAGTAAAGCCAAGCTATTCTCATCTTTTCTATTCTTATCGATTTCTTTTTGTAAATTTGAAATGTTAATTTTGATTTTATTCAGATCTTTTTGATAAACTTCCATCGTTTTGATAGATTTAGAATAAAGTTTCTTCAAGTCTTTTAAATGTCTTTCTAATTCGTCAAGGCCTTCGATTTCAACCAAGAAATGTTTGAATTTATCCACGACTTCTTCTATGGATTTGAAACTTTCCTCTTTCAATCCTTTTTCTTTTTCAAGGATTTTGATTTCTTTTTCAATCTTCTCGATTTTTTCTTTCTGATCTTTTATCAAAGTTTTCTTCTTTTCATCCGTTAGCTTTGAATGACAAATCGGACAAGAATCTTTCAAATCATGAATCTTATCAAGTATATCTTTTGTTTCTGATAACATCGTACTGAGTGACGACAATTTCTTTACTAGTTCGTTCAGTTCATTCTTTTCTTTGTTCATTTTTTCTAATGGTTTATCTCCATAGTTCTTCTTTACCTCGTCTACCATCTCTTTTATAGAAAGTTTCTTAGAGATGTCTGATTCCAATTTCCTCATCTTATCATTTTCCAAGAATTCTATCTTAGTCTTAGATTCGGAAATCAACTCAGTTAATTTTTCTTGTTCATTTCTTTTTTCTGTCAAGACATTGTTCAGTTCTGTAATTTTTTGAGAAAATTCTTTTATGTCGTTTTCTATGTCTTGACGTGTTCTACCTTTCAATAAATTTTCAATCTCGCTTATGAATTTTTTATTTTCCTCTATCGCTGATTCGACTGATTTCTCTTGTTCTTTGAAATAATTCAAGTCTTTATTCAGTTGTTCCAGTCTACGTAAATCTAATTCCATCTCACTCTTTTGTTTGTTCATCTCCTCTACTTCTGCTGATATCTCTAACTTGTCTTTCCTCATTTTGTTTAAATCTTGATTCAATTCATCGACTAGTTTCTTCAGTTTCTCAATATCTGTTTGTTCTATTACACTCTGCTGGCCTAATTTTCTCTCGACCAATTTATTCATGAGTGAAACTGTTGATGACCTTGCCTTCTCAAATTTGTCTATCATCAAGAGGTTATCTATCCTCTTCATCCTTTCTCCACGCGGCAATGTCAAGAAATAATCCAGAGCGTTCTGCTCGGAATAGATTGCCTTGGAAAACAATTCATAATTTACTTTCAAGATTTTTTCGACGAGTTCAGTGACTCTCTGCGTGTTCGGTGCATCTAAAAGTTTATCGCCTTCTCTTATCTCCGAATAGGTCGTACCTTTACCACGTTCAAGTGTTCTCATGACAGAATAAGTCTTTTCATCAACGATAAAATCGACTTCCACTTCTGCTGTATCTTTTAAAGAAGGCTTGTTCATTATTACATCGTCCAGTTTGAGTTTCTTTGCTTGAAGGTCTGGGAAAGTTCCGAATAAACCGAAAGAGAGTGCATTCATTACAGTTGATTTTCCTGATCCAACTATTCCAACTAAGGCATTGGTTCCACTAGAAAAATCAAACTCTGAGTCTTGATGCGAGCGGAAGTTCTTCAGTTTAACCTTTGTTATCATAATCCTCACTCTTCATTAATTGTGTTAGAGTTGTTTGTTTGCCAGTCAAGATATCGAATGCCTTTTCTGTATCACCTTCACTCAACAACCTGAATACACTATCGCTATCGAAGGCTGAACTGAACTTCAATTCTTTGAGATTGTCTTTCAATATATGCAATCCCATTTCTTCGATTGATAGTTTTCTTTCCCTCAAGTTTCTTAATAATTCAATTTTTCTTGTCATCTCTGGTGATTCTAATTCTTTGGAGAAGTAGATGATTGCCTTATCAGAATATTTTTTCTCTATCTCTCTGAGTTCTTTATCGACAACACTGGTTTCTTTTCCGATCAATTTCATTTTAATTATAGGAATTTTCTTAAAATTCTGACCGAGTGTTTTGTTTATGTTTTCTTCTATTTGATCTCTGATGGTTGCATCTGGTTTAATCTCAACCTCACGATAAAAGAATTTTCTATTGTCTTCTAATGGTACAAAATTAATTTTTACTTCTTCCTCTATCTCAACCTGATAGAATCCTTTTTGGACCTCGGCCTCTTCTTTTTTCAACTGGGTGATTATCGTGCTTCCTGGTAAAAGAAGTGTCGTCTCATCTATTTTTCTTGAATCCCTTTCATGGACATGGCCATCGATGATTAAATCAAATCCTTTAGGTAAGCTTGAAAGGTTGAGAGATGGTGGGTCCAGAGGAGAATAAACGTATGGTTCTATACTTTGATGTAGCATTAGAACGTTGTAACAATCTTCTTCTGGTCTTGGGTTCCATTTGTTTAGAACGTCTTTTGCGTATCTCTCTGGAACACCAGACATACCTTGGATTGCAACTTTCTGTCCATCCCTCTCAAATATTAAACCGTTACAATGTAAATGAATGAGAAATCCTGTTTGTTCCAAAGCTTCTATCGTATTTGTTTGTTCTTTAGTCCTTCTCTCGTGTGTTCCGTGTAAAACTATAACGGGTATTCCAGATACAGTTCTACTAGAAATTTCCGGTAAGTTTTTGTTTATGGGTTTTACTAACTTTACGCCCTTATTTTCAGTCAATAAAGGTCTAGATAGGACTTTCAAAGCTTTAGCCAAAGTTTCTGTTCTAGGAGTTATTGAATCGAAGATATCACCTGCTATTAGTATCAGATCCGAATCTAAACATTTTGATATCGCTTCTTGTGCGTTCTGGTAGCTGTCTTCTTCTAGTTTTGTATTCCAGCCATAACCGAAATGGAAATCGGAAAGAATGGAGATTTTCATAAGATTCAAGAGTATATTGTATCTTAAACTATTTTTAGATGATATTTTATTCTTTTAAAATATTCCTGTCCCTTCTTCTGACAATCGATAAATAATCAAGAATGAAACAA
>CAZRNP010000042.1:0-10032 GCA_964601485.1 uncultured archaeon | reverse complement strand
TGATTCAAGATTAATTTAACTACTGTTTATCGTATTTAATATGTCTTCTGCCATTATGAAAGAGTTAAATTTACTGGCGTATGCATAAGAAGATATACCTCTATCTATCAATTGCGACGGAGACCATTTCTCGATTATATCATAAATACAATGAGCTATGTTTGATGGGTCAGTTCCTGTAACAAATATCCCTGTCTCTTCATGCCACTCAATAGAATTTAAATCGTGATAATCTAAATGTGGAACCTTTCTGTTTCTTAAACCTTGAACAAGACCTATTATATTTGTCATAACCGTTGGTATGCCTTGGGCAATAGTTTCTAATGGGGCATATTCAAAAGGACCGTAAAGGACGGGAAAAACTGCCATCGTCGCACCATTTACAACTCTAAGATAATCTTCCACTTTCTCATTTCTCACTAACGTGCGAACTCTTGATCCTGGTTCATTGGCGAGACCTGCCTTCCAAATCTCATCCAAAAAAGGATGAGGGTTTTTCTCGGGTAACTTGACAAAATATGGTATCTTATTTGGCTCCTTTCCATGAAATCTGTAATCAAAATACTCTGGGTTGAAGACGTCACTTCCTTTTTCATCCTTGATGTTCCATGTCATGATCAAAGGCAGGTTAAACAAATACTTGTCTACCTTATTTTCTATCAACCATCTATTCAATTTATCGAGCACTTCTACGTATGGGTTTGGAATTCCTTTTGAGACATCATCCCGTCCAGAAGTTATTATAATGTATGTATTTTCATATGTCGCATTGGATAATTTAAAATAATCTTTCATAGTCTCAAACAAATGCCTAGTAGTGCCATCCCTAAGTTTTTTCAATTCTTCCTTAAATTCACCACTTCTAAACTTTTCTGAAGTAGAATCCAGTTTTAGATCATCCACACTAAAAACAATGTCCATTCCGTTGTAGACAAGTTTTGGTACAAGATTATGTAATTGTTCACACTCATTCTGGACCATCGGAGAAATGGTATAAGGAACATCGGCCTCTTTAAGTAAGGCATGCTCAAGCGTATGTTTTGCAAGATTATCTCTATTCTGGTCTCCGACCAAATACATTCTCGCGATGGTACCGACATGCAATTTTTTTGGAAAGGAACTGTAAAGAGTATACTTATCTTGAATTTTTGAATCGTTAACAAAACATCGATACAAATGTGTAGAATGAGTTGTAGCTACCAACTTACCTTCGATTTTATATTTTGGTCTGAAACCGATTAGATTTTCAATACCTCCATATTTTTCTTCGATTGTTCTTCTATAGTCTCTTAGAACTTTAGTCAGTAGTAATGCGCTAGCTGAGAGATGTTCATGACAATGTAATGCTTCGTCTTTCGGTAAACCATTCAAACCTAACAAAGCTGCCGCACACATAATACCCTTCGTGAGCGCATTTTCAACGCCATCTATAGATGCATTTAAAGTATTGGTATTAAAGAGTTCACTGTACAATTGCATTATCCAGTGTTTTCTTTGTTTCCATCCATTGTTTGGGACTTCTATCGATTGATTCGCCCATTTCCATCCATCCACCAAGACGACTGGGGTCTGTGTTTTCTTCCACGTGCCATGACTTATGCTCATTCCGACTTGTTTCAACAAACCCAAATCTTCATTGTTGAACGTAGTTTCTCCTTCCTTCCAAAGTTCAATTTCCTTAAAATCTATAGCATCATCAAAACCAACCCAATTCACTACGTTTTCCTTGCCCAAAAAATGAGAAAGAGCTATACACTCATTGATATTGTAAGTGTAAATTCCACCAACTTTTATTCCTGGATGATCACCATAAGAAACATTTATATGGATTTTCTTCACGGTCATATTATCACTAAAGTTAACAGTAAACCATTTAAGCTTTTTCTCAAGAACAAAAATCTATTTGATCTGGTATTTTTTCAGGATAATGAACAACTCTCAAAACTTCCTTTCAGGAAGATAAAAAGGAAATAAATTAAACCCTCAATTTCTAATCTAAATTATGGACCCATTATTATCAAAAATTTTAGTCATACTTTTGATTTTTTCAGGAGAGACATTAGCGATTTATGCAGAGATACTCGCTGCAAGAACTCGGTCTATTTCTTCCAAACCATTCTTACAGATATTTTTGAAAATGTTTTTAGTCATTATTATCGCAGGAGGGTTGTTGATTGCTGGTTATATGCTAGGATTTAGTGCTTTCAAGAATATTTGGATCGTTAGTGTAACTTCTATAACTTCTATCTTGATAATTGAACCCATTCTTGCCTACATGATTTTTCAACAGTTACCGACAAAAGGAGCTATCATCGGGTTAATTTTAGGGGCAATAGGGTTTATTATGACAATATTTTTCTGATGTTTTGCTAAGGTATAAAAAAAAGAAAGATGGAAAGAAAATAATGCGTGGGTTCAAATCCTACCTTCCAAAGCAGTTATTAATTTAATTAACAAATTGAAAATTATGGCATCAGAAGTTTATTCCATGTCCGAAGGAAGGATAGTTATAGCCCATTCCGATAAAGACCTTAGTATTGGTTATTTAGTCCTTAATCCCGGAAAAGAATTATCAAAGCACAATAGACCAGTTTTAGAAGAATTGAGACAAATATCTGGGAGATGTGTAATGAAACTTTACGAAGGTGATGGAATTAGAGAAGTTACGCTACACGAAGACGAAAAATTAGAAATTCCTCCACGTCAGTATCATGTTCATTCTAACCCCTTTTCAGATTTATCTTACACTCTTTGGATAGCTCATGGAGATATTACTTCAATCATAGAATCTATTCGAAAAAATAAGGAAATGTAGATTTATGATGGCTTCAAATCCCCCCGCATGAGATTATATTTATTATATTCGTTATATGAAATATGAGAAAAAGTGAAATAGCAGTTTTGATTATAATTCTGATTTCATTCATCATAGGTATCTATATCTATCCTCAAATGCCAGAAATGATGGCATCCCATTGGAACATACGCGGAGAGGTTGATGATTATATTCCAAAAATTGGGGGCGTTTTCATAATACCACTCATATCTTTGATTTTATTTTTAATGTTTCTTGCAATTCCCAAGATTGATCCCTTGAAACAAAACATTGCAAAGTTCAGGAAATATTTTGACGGTTTTATAATATTGCTTGAATTGTTTCTATTCTACTTGTACCTATTCACGATCTTTTGGAGTTATGGTTTCAGGTTCAACATCATCCAAGTCTTAATTCCGTCATTTACAATTCTATTTTTCTATGTCGGCATTCTAGTAGAGAAATCAAAAAGAAACTGGTCTATAGGAATAAGGACACCATGGACTATGAGCAGTGACAGAGTCTGGGACAAAACAAACAAGTTGGGCGGTAAATTGTTCAAAATTGCTGGAATCATTGCTTTGATTGGGATTGTCTTTGTCGATTACGCATTCTATTTTATAATCCTACCCGTAATTATTGTAGCAATTTACACAGTAGTTTACTCTTATTTTGAGTATCAGAAACAAAAAAATCATAAATAGGCAAAAAACAAATTTTAATCATGAAACAGGTCAAAAACTTCTTTTATCCGAACAGAGGTATCCTAGGAGTGTTTGCTGTTTGGGCAGCACTTGTGTTGATTATATTGTTTTTCGTACCCCCTTTCAGTACAATCCGTCAAAACCCATCTTTGCTGTTGCAAGATATTGTGGTCAATTTAGTAATCATGTATCTTCTTTCCTGTCTATCGATTTGGACATACGAAAAAATGAAGAAATAATGTGTAAATTCCACGTTTTATCGCATCAAATTAAACTTAAATCTTTAACTATCATTTCAATACTAAGTCGATGTTATGCAAACATTAATTAATTCAGTTTATGCTCTAGAAAAATTACAGGAACAAATTGATTTAGCAACGAATGAATTACTCCAAAGAAGAATAAAAAAAATTGGATATACGTATGCCACATTTTATAAACCGAACGATACAAACAATGATGTTTTCGCTGTCGTCTCACCAGAACATTTTCCTTTTCATTTGGCTACGGATTGTGGACCTGGAAAAACAATAGTACCTTTTCATATAGATTATGAGGTATTTCTTTACCTTGAACACATCAGATTAAGAACAGATTTATATTATAACGAGAGAGATTTTTTACTTTTAACCCCGCAACAAATTCGAGAAAAAGCAATCAAAGATATTGAGAAGGAAGTAAAAGAAGGTTCAAAATATAAAAAAGGTATAGAGAACCAATTTTTAAATTATGCTGATAGGAATCTTCAAAAATTAAGACAGAGTATAGAAGGAGAAAAACCAAAAATCGAAACTTATAAATACATACCAACATCAGAAGGAGAAAAAAACCCAAGACGTAATGAAGTAATAGAAGATGTGGCAACTCTAAAGAAACTCTTTAGAAAATATATCGATTCGGCAAAAAATGACGTTACAAAATTTGGTGTAAATGAATGTGAACATGTTCATATATCATACTTTAATGGAAAAATTTCTCCAGTAGAAATTGATACTATTTCAGCCTATTTTCCATTCTCTTATGCAACTGATATTCATGAAGATAAAAAAACACCTTATACAATTGTTCAGTTTTGGACACGAGCATTGTTAAAAAATATTGATATAAAATGTTCTATACCATTACAAGACAAACAATTACTTCTCAATCTTCAACCTGATTTAAGGAGAAAAGTTTTAGAATTATTAGATGAGCAAATTGAACATTTTAGAAGCAAACCTGATGAAATAAAGGAAGAACTATTACAAAAACACCCAGAGATTCAGCAAACGCTAGAATTTTTAGAACAGTTACAACAACAGATTTAAACCTATTTTAATCTTTAACACTAATTCTCTAACATATGTCTGAAGAACCCATAACCTTCGAATTCATAAGAAAAGTACAAAGAGATGAACAAGGAGAACCTAAGCTATCTAAGATACCAGAAGATTTCTACCAGAAGGCTAAAGACTACTTAAACCAGAAGAGAAAACTCGCAGAAAAACACACAGACAGGAACATATCCTTAGAAGCCAAGAACGTGGAGATGCTTTTGGAAGACATATACAACAGGAGAGAGACAAAAATCGTCAACCATGCCATAATTACATCAAGGACAGACATCCCACCACAGAACCTTATTGAGGATGAAAAACAGTTCTTTGAGGTTGTTGTAAACACTCTAGAGAAGCAAAGAGATAGAGTTTTAAGTTTATTATTCAAAAAAACTAAAGAAAAAGAAAAGGAACAATTCGATACAGTCACTTTCAAGGAAGACGTGGAGGAATTTGTTGGCTTAGACCTGCAAAAATACGGCCCGTTCAAGAAAGGTGACACAGAAAGGATACCGAAAGAAAATGCTGAATTGTTCGTTGAGAAAAATATTGCTAAAAAAGGTTGAATCGAATGAAAGTACCAAAAATTCAAAGGATATACTGTCCATTTTGTAAAAAACATACTGAGCATGAAGTAGAAGTTACGAAGAAAAAACAGAGAGGCAAGATGAAACAAGGTGAGAGAAGATTCAGAAAAAAGCTTCTAGGATATGGTAGCTTCCCAAGGCCGAAACCAGATTATGAGAAAGCGACTAAGAAAGTGGATTTAAGGTACAAATGCAAAGTATGTGGCAAAAAACATACAAAAGGTCAAGGTTTTAGGGTTAAAAAATTTGAGATAGTAAAGGGATGATTATGGAACCAGAAAGTAGATTTTTGAAAGTTGCTTGTACAAAGTGTAAGAATGAACAGATTATTTTTAACAAGGCTTCTAACGATGTAACATGCCTTGTTTGTGGCAATTTATTGGCAGAAGCAACTGGTGGGATGAGTATAATAAAGTCTAAAATACTCAAAGTTCTTTCATAGAATTAGGTTCAGTTTTTTGCTCTGGAGGATTATCAAAACCTTTTCCCACCATATAAGATCTAATTCCCAAATATTTTATAACTGTTGTAGAAATTTTTCTAAATGTTTCAAATTCTAATTCTTCTGTGTGAACAAAAACTAACGGATCTCCAATGTTTACACTTTCTGTAAATCCTTTCTTTAAAAATCTAGAATTCTTGATTCCCTCGTGTATTTTGATAGGTAAATTCAAGTCTCTCAGCGATTGATACCATTGAAGTAAATAATATGGTCTATAACATATCGAGCACCATGATTTTCTGGGTCTTGATGTAAAATATAAAGAGTGGAGATGGTCAAAACCATTCATTGCCTTTTTTGACATATTTACGTATCGAGGTTGTTCCCCTTCAGATTTTACCTCTAAATCTACGTGTAAATGTTGATCAGGTATTATAGAATAAGCCTTTTCTATCATATCTTCTGGTATTTCAAATAATCTAAGCGCTTCCTTTACCACCCATTCATAGTCATCTGAATCTACATCGTAGTTAGGTTTTTTAGAATACTTTTCTAAATCAGTTTTTGGTAAGTGTTTTCCAAGCCATATTTGATATTGAGAGAATGATATTGGAAAGTCAGAGCTAATTTTATGTAAGTACTCATAAAACTCAAATATGCTCTGTCTTGTTTTCAACACACCTTCAAATACGAATTGATCCATCTTTAATCCAAAACAAAATACATAGATTAAAGATTTAAGTTGATTCCTAAATTAGTTCGAATTATTTTCAAATATTAAAATATGATATATTTTTGTTCTTAACCAACCAAAATTGATATCATGTCAAAGATGGAAGAAATACAAAAAATATGCCTTAACAGGGGTATAATATTCCCAACCGCAGAAATCTATTCGACAATATCTGGGTTTTTTGATTACGGTCCTGTCGGTACTTTACTTAAAAGAAAGTTCATAGATTATTGGAGAGAATTTTTTGTCAAGCCTGAGGATAACATCTTAGAAATGGAAGGTAGTATCGTCCTTCCTGAAAAAGTCTTTGAAGCTTCAGGTCACTTGAAATCCTTTGTTGATCCTATCACTCAATGTTTAAAATGTAAAAGTATCCAAAGAGCAGATGATCTGATACAAGAAAAAACTGGAAAATTCGTTGAAGGAAAATCAATGAAAGAACTGACTGAAATAATTAACAGTGAAAAAATAAAATGCCCAAGATGTGGAAATCCTTTAGGTGAAGTAAAATTATTCAACCTGATGTTGAAAACAGATATAAGTCCTGTCGGCGGTCAAACAGCATACTTACGTCCTGAAACCGCTCAGAACATATTCACTTCTTTCCAAAGACTTTTCCGTGTAGCCAGGTCTAAGTTACCTTTTGGCGTTGCTCAAGTCGGTCGATCATTCAGGAACGAGATATCACCGAGACATTTCATAATCAGAGTCAGAGAATTCAACCAGGTTGAAATAGAGATGTTCTATGATCCACAGAATGCTGGCTGCAAAAAATTTGATGAAATAAAAAACAAAAAAATTGTTATATTGACAAGAGAGGCGCAGAAGAAAAATTCAAAACCAGTAACAATGACTGCTGAAGAACTTTTGAAAAAGAAAATAGTTCCTAGCGAGTGGCTTGTTTATTTCATGGCTAAAGAGTTTGAATTCTATAAATCCTTAGGAATTCCCGAGGATTGTTTAAGATTCAGGGAAATGCTCAAAGAAGAAATCCCGCATTACTCGATTGGAAATTATGATCTAGAAATAAAGTTCGATTTTGGTTGGAAGGAAACTGTGGGTAATTCCATCAGGACAGACCATGATTTGAAAAATCACATGGAAAATTCAGGACAGAACATGACAGTAACAACTGAAGACAACAGAAAAATTATTGCTTGGGTAGCTGAACCGAGCTTCGGTATAGACAGGACTATTGCTGGAATATTGTTGAATTGTTTTGTTGAAGATAAAGAAAGAGGTTGGAACTGGTTTAAATTCCCTGCAAAGATAACTCCTTATCCAGTCGCTGTTTTTCCTCTAGTCAATAAAGATGACATTCCAGAAAAAGCAAGAAAAGTCTATGAAATATTGAAGAAGGAGTTTGATGTGTTGTACGATGACGGTGGTTCCATTGGTAGAAGGTACGCTAGGGTTGATGAAATCGGGACTATTTTTTCTGTTACTATAGACTATGAAAGTTTAGAGAATGATACTTGTACTTTGAGACACCGAGACACTACTAAACAAGTGAGAGTGAAGATAAAGGATCTTATTTCTATCATTAATAAATTGATAAATGAAGAAGTGGAGTTTGAGAAAGTTGGAACTTTATTGAAATAATACTTATCCAATCTTTATCCTACAAGAAGTCGGTAACTTTAGCTGAGCTCTCTTAAAAGCTTTTTTAGCAACTTCCAAATCTTTCTTATCGACTTTCAGAACAAACATTTCCTGGTTCGCTCTTATCTGCACAGCTCTTCCAACTGGTTTTCCAAAAGAATGCCTCATCCCACTGGAGAACCTGTCTGCACCAGCACCAGTAGCCATAGAATGTTCACGTAAAATCTGATGTGGAAAAACGAGTACTTTCATGAAAAAGTTCTCAGGACTCAAAACCCTTTCCAACAATTTATTGGACACGATTCTGGCCGCTTCAAGAGCATTATCCCTGATTTGTATTGCATGTTCAGAAACCAGCCAAAGAGTTGTGTCAAACTCTTTATTCCTGTTACCCATCTCGAATATGTGTATCTTGGAAAAAGGCACACCTACCACATAGCTTAGTCTTGGTTTAGTTTTGGATACTCTAGTGTAAGGTCTTTTCAAAGTCCTAACAGTCCTTCCAGGTCTTAGAGTCATAACATCTACTTCCTAATCTTTTTTAAGTTATCTATATAAGCCTTACTATCTTCCCCAACCCATTCATCTACGTTGTACTTAATTATCTGGTCTTTCTCGTTCATCGTGACGATTTCATTTATCCCAGCGTTTATCAGAACTCTTCTGCATCTTGCACACGGTAAACCGTGTGATATTCTACCGTCAGAATGCATACCGAACAGGTACATTGTACCGTCAAACACTTTAGAACCATGTCTAGCTGCATTTATGACCGCATTCTCTTCAGCATGAACAGAAGGACAATTGTCATAAGACTCGTATGGTTTTTGTTTTAACACATTCCTTATGCATTCTCCTACTTCATTACAATTCCCAACGCCTCTGGCTGGGCCTGCGTATCCTGTGCTCACGATGGTATCGTTTGTGACTATAATCGCGCCAAAACCCCTTCTCATCTCTAAACAAATAGATCTCTGTGCGACCGCTTTGGCTATTTGTAGGTAATATTCATCTTTTGATATCCTTTGATTTTTCATGTTTTCACTTGACATTATGTGTTATAATCAACAGTACTAAAATAATAGTGTCATATCTTTATAATTAAATATTTTTTTAATCATCCGTAGATACTGTCTAGGATTTCTTCTTGTGTCAAGGCTCTGTTATAAATTGCGATTTCATCGATTGTACCGTTAAAATAACCATTTGTATATACTTCACCAACTTGAAATCGTTCTATAGAAGGACTAAAAACCCATGATCCTACAGAATTTCCAGTTTCAACTTCGCCATTCTTATACGACCTTATATGTGTACTATTGAATGTGAAAGCAAAATGTGCCCATTCATCATTAGTGTAAGGAATCGAGGGAGAATCTTTTTCAACACTAGTTGCGTCATACATTGCCAAGTAAACACAGCATTGAGTAGAATGTGTTAAAATAACCCATCCTCGAAAATTATTAGGTGGTCCCCATATATATAAACATTTACCCATCCATCTCATCCACGGGATCATATATCTTGGTTTTGCCCAAAATTCAACTGTAAACTCATTTGATCCCAAAATACCAGAATCAGACCCATTTACATAATCATCAATTCCATCAAACTGTAAACCCTTTCCAAGTTTTCCAGAACTTGTATGTAAATCTGTTTGTGTTGTTCCAGAATAAGAAGTTCCATCGTTATGATTATTAGAAGAGTCAGTGGCTGTAGTTCCTGTCTCATCAAAATGCCATAGTCCAACAGTACCACTGGTTACTCTAGGCTCATGCGGTATAAAATCAATCTTGTAATTAAGACTATTACTCGGTCCAACCACGATCACGT